>NZ_JBSHFH010000017.1:0-137640 GCF_053617235.1 Streptomyces sp. NPDC055749
GGGTCTGATTCGGCCGCCACGAAGCCCCCTAAGCGTG
Organism: Streptomyces sp. NPDC055749; assembly: GCF_053617235.1. Lineage (NCBI taxonomy): Bacteria > Bacillati > Actinomycetota > Actinomycetes > Kitasatosporales > Streptomycetaceae > Streptomyces > Streptomyces sp. NPDC055749. The sequence continues at coordinate 38 of NZ_JBSHFH010000017.1, forward strand.
TCTGTTTCAACTACCGGCCTTGGATGTTGCCTTCATGTCGGTTGCGGTCGGATTCAGCTGTTCGACGGTTGCTTCATGGCGCAGTCGGCTGGGCCACCAGACCGCTGGGCCGATGTCGCGGACCAGAGCGGGTACCAGGAGCGACCGGACCACGATCGTGTCGAGCAGTACGCCGAAGGCGACGATGAAGGCGATCTGGGCCAGGAAAGCGAGCGGAATGACGATGAGGGCCGCGAAGGTCGCGGCCAGGACGACGCCCGCCGATGTGATGACACCGCCGGTGGCGATGAGCCCTCGGAGCATTCCCTGCCTGGTGCCCAGCCGCAGCGTTTCCTCGCGTACCCGGGACATGAGGAAGATGTTGTAGTCGACTCCCAAGGCTACGAGGAAGACGAAGCCGTACAGGGGTACGGAGGCGTCCGTGCCGGAGAAGCCGAAGCCGTGCTTGAACACCAGCCCGGCGATGCCGAGGGTCGCGAGGTAGTTGAGGCCCACTGTGGCGACCAGCAGGACGGGCAGCAGCAGCGAGCGGAGGAGAACGATCAGGATGGCGAGGATGATCACGAGGACGACGGGGATGATGAGGTTCTTGTCGTGCTCGGCGGTGCGCTGCGTGTCGTACTGCTGAGCGGTGTAGCCGCCTACGAGGGTGCTCGCGTCCGTTGCATGGACCTGGTCGCGGAGGTTCTGGACGGTTTCCTTGGCGGCGTCGCTGTCCGGGGCGTCGGCCAGAGTCGCGTCGATCCGGACCAGGCCGTCGACGACCAGGGGCTTTCCGCCGGGCGTATTGGTGACCACTTGAACGTCGGCCACTCCCGGTGTCCGCGTTGCGGCCTTCTGCACTGCGGCCTGGTTGTCGGCGTCGGCGATGATGACCGCCGGCTGGCCGGAGCCGCCGGGGAAGTGCTTGCCCAGCGTCTGCTGCGCGGCGACGGACGGGGCGTCGTTTACGAACAGCTCGTCGAGCGGCACGCCCTTCGACTGCAGGGCGGGGAAGAATGCCGCGCCGACCAGCAGAAGGCCTGTGGTGATGATCCACAGCTGGCGGGGACGGGTGTCCACCCAGTGGGCGACGCGGCGCCAGATGCCGTGACCGCCTGTCTCGGCGTCAGCCGATTTCGGCTTGGCGGGCCAGAAGGCGGCCTTGCCCATCAGGGCCAGAACGGCGGGAAGGAATGTGAGAGTCGTCAGTACGGCGCACACGACGCCGATCGCGCCAACCGGCCCGAGAGCCCTGTTGTTGGTCAGGTCGCTGAGAAGCAGAGCCAGAAGGCCGAGAGCCACGGTGGCTGCGCTGGCCGTGATGGCTGCGAACGATCCTCGGGTAGCAGCCCAGGCGGCTGCGGCTCGGTCACCGGTGGTTGCCAGTTCCTCGCGGAAGCGGGCCGTGAGCAGGAGGGCGTAGTCGGTGGCTGCACCGATTACCAGGATGGACAGGATGCCCTGCACCTGGCCGTCGACGCGGACGATGTCGTTGTCGGCGAGCACGTAGACGATCGCACCGGCAACCCCGAGGGCGAAGACGGAGCTGACGATGATCAGGAAGGGGAGCAGGACGCTTCGGTAGACCAGAAGCAGGATGAGCAGCACAGCGGCGAGGGCCACTCCGAGCAGAAGCCCGTCGATGCCGGCGAACGCCTCTCCCAGATCTCCTTGAGTCGCGGCGGGGCCGGCGAGCTGGGCTCGGGTGTCCGGTACCTGATCAGCTGCGACCTGGATCTTGTCCAGGGCTTCTGCGAGTTCCTCACCGAGGTCCGGGGACAGGGGCACGACCCCCTGGAGGGCTTTGCCGTCTTCGGACGGGAATGCCGGGGAGGGGGCGCCTTCAACTCCTTGCGCGCCGTTCAGCGACTGCAAAGCGGCGGTCGCCGCCTTCTGCTGAGCCTGCGAGATATCGCTGCCTTCGGAGGTTGTCCAGACGATGATCGCAGGCAGGGTCTCCTGCTGATTGAAGGCGTTCTGCTGCTTGATCACCTTCGTGGACTCGGCGTTCTGGGGCAGGAAGGCGGCTTGGTCGTTGGTGGAGACCTCGCCTAGCTTGCCTGCGTAAGAGCCGAAGGCTCCTCCCAGGCCGAGCCAGACGACCACGAGGACGAGGGGGACCAGCCAGCGGACCGGTCGACGCGCGCTGTTCATCGACTACCTATCGGGACGAGCGAGTAAAGGTAACTCAAAGATAAACTATCTCAATGATTGAGTGAGACTATGATTGGTGTATGCAGTCACACTCGCCGGACACCACCGACCAGGCCAGCGACCTGTTCGCCTACGCTGTCCTGCTACGCACGCTGAACCGCGAGCTGAACCGGGCCACCCTGGACTTCGCTCATCAGCAGGGGCTGCACACAACAGACATCCACGCCCTCTCCGTGATCATGGATCCTGCGGTATCCGCCGATGGCCCCGTGACTCCCACGCGTCTGCGGGAAGAGCTCGGCCTCACCTCCGGAGCGATCACCGCCTGCCTCGATCGGCTCCAACGCTCGGGGCACGTCAGCCGTGTCCGCGACACTGTGGACCGCAGAGTCGTTCATCTCGTCTACAACCCTGACGCCCGAGCGCTCGCCCGCGAGTACTTCAGCCCGCTGGCGCGAGCGACCGAGACCGCGCGCAGCCAGTTCACCCCGGAGCAGCTGGCCATGATCGCGGCCTTCCTCCGCGCTCTCAACACCGAGCTGGGCGCAGCACACGAGGCGCAGGCGTGAGGCACCGGAGGACGTGTGATGCCAAAAAGCGGGTAGTTCCGGGTGCATCCGCCCATCGGATGAGTCCGCGTCCTACCGAGAGGCGATGAGGCCGGATGGTTGGTTCAGCAGGGCTGGGCCATCATCCATGGCCGGCCGGAGCGTTTCGGCGACCGCAGCAGGGGCGCGCTGCAAAGCTGTCGCCACAAGTTCGATGAGCCACTTTCGGGCGAGTAGGAATGAGTGGCCATGATGGACGCCGATGTCGTCATCGTTGGTGCCGGTGCGGCAGGGTTGTCGCTTGCGTACCAGTTGACGGGTCAGAGCACCGCAGGTGTCAGGACGGCGGTGGGGGGCGACGTCAGACCCGCACCTCGTGTGGTGCTGATCGATGCCCCCATAGGGCCTTTGCGTCCGCCCGAGCGCACCTGGTGTTTCTGGGAGCAAGGGGTCGGAGACTTCGAGGAGGTCGTGGCCAAGTCCTGGGAACGGCTCTGTGTGCGTGGACCGGTCGGACAGTCATGGGAAAGCCTGCCTCATCCCTGGCAGTACAAAATGATCCGCTCCAGCGCCTTCGACCAGTTCGTCGATGTCCGGCTGGCGAACTCCCCTCTTGCGGAGCGGGTGAGCGCCACGGTGCACGGCGTGTCGGAGACAGCCGACGGTGTACTCGTCTCGGGCACAATGCCAGGGGGTCGGCGTCTGAGGCTGCGTGCCAGTTGGGCATACGACTCGCGGCCCTTGCCGAAACTGCCGCCGGCACGGACAACGTTGCTGCAGCACTTCCGCGGCTGGTTCGTGCAGTTGAACACCCGAAAGGCTGACGCGTCCCCGTGGTTCGACACGGATTCCGCCTGCCTGATGGACTTCCGTACCCCGCAGCCCGAGCACGGGCTCTCGTTCGGTTACGTACTCCCCCTTGGACCGGACCGCGGGTTGGTCGAGTACACCGAGTTCTCGGCAGCCACCCTTTCCACGGAGGCGTACGACGCCGCGCTGCGGCACTACACGAGCGAGGTCTTGGGACTCGGCTCGTTCGACATCTACGACACTGAACAAGGCGTCATCCCGATGACGGACGCGCGATTCTCGCGACAGGTCGGGCGGCGCACTTTCCGCATCGGCACCAGCGGCGGCGCCACGAGACCGGCGACCGGGTATACCTTCGCCGCAGTGCAGCGGCAGAGCCGTGCCATTGCCGATGCCTACCGGTCTGGAGCCGTCCCTGCTCCGCCACCGCCTCACGCCCGGCGATCGCTGGTCATGGACGCCGTCATGCTGCGAGCCCTCGACACGGGACGGGTGGGGGGCGCGGACTTCTTCACTGGTCTTTTCGAGCGAGTCCCCATGGAGCGGATGCTCCGCTTCCTGGACGGTCGCACGAGCATTCGAGAGGACCTGTTGCTCGGATTTGCGACACCCGTTCTTCCAATGCTGCGAGCGGTCGCCGACCTGCCGCTACTGCGACGCAATGACACCCGGCACTGACCGCAGGTTCACCGTCAGCTCCCTAGCCTGGGGCGGGGCCGCGTCCCGTCTTCGCGCCACTCGGCGTGTAACACGCCTCCCACACGTATGCCGGGAACGATTTCCCTTACTCGTGCGCCACGAAGGAGCATTGAATGCCGTCCCCATCGATTACGCGTCCCAGTGTCCCCCGACGGGGCAGAGACCGGCAGGCGGAGGTTGTCCATCCGGCCCCCGGCCGCGCCCGATTCACCCATGACGCTCCTCGGGTGGCGGTGGTGGGCGGAGGCATCGCCGGTCTGGCCGCCGCCACCGGTCTGGCTGAGCGCGGCGCGCACGTCACCTTGTACGAGCGCGAGGACACCCTCGGAGGACGCCTGGCTGGATGGCAGACGACACTGGCCGACGGCTCCCGTGTGACGATGAGTCGAGGGTTCCATGCCTTCTTTCGTCAGTACTACAACCTGCGCGGCCTGTTGCGCAGGGCTGACAGCCAGCTCGGCATGCTCACCGCCCTGCCGGACTACCCTCTTCAGCACAGCGGGGGCCTGTACGACAGCTTCGCCAGAGTGCCTCGCACTCCTCCGTGGAGTGCTGTGGGCTTCGCGGCTCTGAGTCCCACGTTCGGTTGGCGGGACATGGCTCGGATGGATCCGCGGGCTGCCCTTCCGCTGCTGGATGTCCGGGTGCCGGAGGTGTATGACCAGCTCGACTCGGTGAGCGCCCACGACTTTCTGGCCGGCATTCGTTTCCCTGAGGCTGCCCACCATCTGGCTTTCGAAGTCTTCTCCCGAAGCTTCTTCGCCGACCCACGTGAACTGTCCGCCGCCGAACTTGTGCTGATGTTTCACATCTACTTCCTGGGTTCCAGCGAAGGACTGCTGTTCGACGTTCCCGACGAACCGTTCTCGCAAGCCCTGTGGGAGCCCCTGGCCGAGTACCTGGAAGGCCACGGCGTGAAGATGCGCGTCGGCACGTCCGTAGACACGGTCGAGTCCGACCCGTCCGGTGGCTATCGGATAACGGCAGGCGGGCCCGCCGAGCATTTCGACGCAACAGTGCTCGCCCTCGACACCGCCGGACTGCAACGGGTGGTTGCTTCGTCTCCGCACCTGGTCGACGGTGCTTGGCGTGACAGGATCTCCCGGTTGCGCACGGCGCCGCCGTTCTTGGTTTCGCGTCTGTGGCTCGACCGTCCGTTGCGAGCAGATCGGGCCGGCTTCCTTGGCACAAGTGGATACGAGTCACTGGATAACGTCAGTGTGCTGGATCGCTGGGAGGGGGAAGCTGCGCGCTGGGCCGCGCGAACGGGAGGTTCGGTGGTGGAGCTCCATGCCTACGCGGTCGAGCCGGGCGCCGACCGGGCGACCGAACAGGAACGCCTGCTGGCGCAGCTGCATCGCGTGTACCCCGAGACCCGCGATGCGAAGATCGTGGACGCGCGTCATGAATGGCGGGAGGACTGCCCACTGTTTCCCGCGGGCGGCTATGAGGAGCGTCCCGCGGTACGGACTGTGGATCCCACCTTGGTGATGGCAGGAGACCTGGTGCGTACCGATCTGCCAGTGGCGCTGATGGAGCGTGCTGCGACGAGCGGATTTCTCGCGGCGAACGCACTGCTAGGGCACTGGGGCGTGCGTGGGCAGGTGCTGTGGACGGTGCCCCGCAAGGGTAGATCGCGGCTGATGCGTCTGCTCGCAGGGCTCTCGTCGTAGCGGGAGTGGCAGTAGCCGAGTGACCGGTGTCGCCGGAGGGCAACCTCCGACGACACCGCAAGCTGCGCGACCTGGTCCACGCCGCAGTCGCAGAGGGCAGGCGCTCCGGTACTTCTGGCCTCAGCCGGAGGCCGAGGAGTACCGGTCGCTGATCAGCCCGGGAATGTGCCGTTGCTGCGCAAGGTCCAGCGTCGCTCCGCGTAAGCGAGGTCGTCGCGCCACAGTCGTCCGGCCGTCCGCCGCATGAAGGGCCGAAGTAGCGGTGCTGCGGCCCGGGCGACAGCGAAGCCGGGGCGGTCGGATGTGGCGATGACGGCCTCGATGACGGCCGTACGAGGTCTGCCCCACTTATCGGGTTCTAGCGGAGTGGCATGCGTCTCCACGACCGAGGTGGCTCCTTCGCCTTCGGTTATGTGCATCACGACGGTACGCGGTTCCGGGGTGGTGAAGACCGCCCGGACGGGCACGACCGCCCGGCCCGCCACTTTGAAGGAGACACCTACCGCAAAGCCGTCTTCATTTCCTGAGGCATCGTCGACCGTCAGGTCGACGAACGAGTAGGGGTGGAACCATGCGCCGTGCCATGGGTCGAGCCGGTTGGCGATGATGTCCTCCGGTTCGCAGGTTCCCACCGCCGTGTACACGGCGGCGACCGAGCGCGCGAGGCCGGGCCGCGCAGGAAGCACGGGTTCTTCGAGAGGCTGCTCTCCGGCCAAGGTGTCCAGACGTACCCAGACCAACACGCCATCGTCGTGAACCGGGTAAGGCGTCCAGCCGGCGAACGGCCCGCCCTCAAGGGCCAGCCCGTGCCAGTGGCACACGAGAGTCCCGCACACCACGGTGCTGTCCCGAAGTGGAGCGCCCAGATGCGGGCAGCTTCCAGGGCCTGCCTTGAGGCGCCCCGCCCGGTCTCTCCACACGACCACTTCGGTTCCTGCCACGTTCATGCCGAATGGCTTTCGGCCTGAGATCTCCCGGCTCGCCGCTATTACAAACCAGTTACCGGAGGGCAGCGCGGAGGCCCGCTTGAGTGCCTGGTCGATCAAGGCAGGTTTCGCGTCGCGCCATGTGGAACCTTGCCGATGCCATGGCACGGCCGGCCTTAGGCGCAACGGAACACGATCCCCCAGGCTGCGGCGTCGTGGACGCAGCCCATCTCGGCCCGTCATGTCGCAGCCTCCCCTCTCACGGCGTCTGCCGATTGCTTTCGTGGGTCGAGTCCACCTGTCTGCGGACGAGCGGGCTCCTCCCTCCCGGCGCATGGGCCAGAGCGAAGCAGGCCGCTGTCCTGGCTCCTTCCCGAGCGCCTGGCCAACGACAGACGCACCGCCCCGGCAAGCGCCACGGCGGCCCTACGGCGCCGTGGCACCACAGCCCGGCGGTGCACGACCTGGAAGCCGTCGGTCTCGATCGCTCCAAGAATGTCGCGATAGAGCGTAAAAGCCGTGCGCATGCACGGACGCGCAACCGGATCGAGCATGTCCAGCCCCGGTTCAGCCTGCTGGTAAACCTCACGTGTCAGAGCCACCCCGGCCCGCAGAGCAGCGCTGATCCGCGGATCGTCCCGGCCGGTCCTACGGCTCCACAGAAGCAGCTCACGATCCGCTCCGTGAGCCGCGAGGAGATCGGCCGGCAGGTAGACCCGCCCCCTGTCGAGGTCCTCACCCACGTCCCTGAGGAAGTTGGTGAGCTGGAAAGCAACCCCCAGAGCGGACGCATGCGGCGCCGCCTCCTCACGCGTCGTCACGGTGCCCAGCACCGGCAGCATCTGCAGGCCGATCACGGCTGCCGAGCCGTGCATGTACCGGGCGAGGTCCTCGTAGGTGGGGTAGTCGGTGACTTCGAGATCGCTCAGCATCGCGGCCATGAAGTCGATGAAGTAGGTGTGGTCGATTTCGTATCGCAGCGCTGTGTCGACAAGTGCTCGGACCACCGGTTCCTCGCTCCTGCCGGTGCGCAGGCCGGTAGCCATATGGTCGCGAAGCGCGTGCAGGGCCTTGTCACGTTCTGCCGGTGTCGCGTCTCCGTTGAGATCGTCGACGATGTCGTCGGCCCACCGGGCGAACCCGTACAGCGCGTGCACGGCGGGCCGGCGTTCAATCGGCAGCAGCCGGGCCGCGAGGAAATAGGTCTTCCCATGACGCGCGTTGAGCTGACGGCAGTGGCTGTATGCCGCGCGCAGACCCGGGTCCTCGATGCCTGCGGCATCCAGCTCTCGTCGGGTCACTGGGAGGTACCTCTCGCCGGGGTGGAACAAGGAGAGACGCCAGTGCCGCGTCCGGAGAATGTCTTGCGTACCGGAGCACTGTTTCCGGTGATACGGGCTGCCGCGAGCTTCCCTGAGATCAGCACGGTGGGAACTCCGACACCCGGGGTGGTTCCGCAGCCCGCGATGACTGCGTTCTCGATACCGCGCACCAGGTTTCGCGGCCGGAAAGGTCCTGTCTGCGCGAACGTGTGGGCTGCCGAGAACGGTGTACCCGCCGCGTGACCCTGCGCGGTCCAGTCGACCGGGGTGATCAGCGACTCCTGCTCGATCGACTCTCCCAGTCCATCCAAACCCCTGTTCTCCAGCTCCGCCACGAGGCTGTCACGGTACCGAGGCGAGAGATCTCGCCATTCGCTCACGCCGGGACCGATGTCCGTGTTCGGGCACGGCGCGAGAACGTAGTGAAGGTGCTTACCCACAGGAGCCATAGAGGGGTCGTGGGTCGTCGGCCGTGTGATGAGAAGCGATGGGTCGCTCATCACCGCACCCTCGACGGTAAGCTCCCTGAACGTGCTCTTCCAGGCAGCGCCGAAAGAGATCGTGTGATGCGCCAGCTGTGGCCAGGTGCGATCCGTCCCGGCATGCAGGATCACGGCGGAGGGAGAATACCGAAGGCCGACCACACGTCGCGGAGACCGGCCGAGCAACCGGTGGACCGTCGGCAGATCCGGAGTGAGAACCACGGCGTCACAGGCGATGCGCTCTCCATGAGATGTCCGGACGGCGGTGATCCGATCGCCCTTGCGCTCGAGTTGGGTGACCTCTGTGTTCCAGTGGAACTTCGCTCCGGCTTCCGCCGCGGAATCGGCCATGGCCTGCGGCAGGGCGTGCATGCCTCCGCGAGGAAAGTAAACACCGGCCACCGTGTCCATGTAAGCGATCACCGCGTAGGCGGCCAGGGCACGCTCTGGAGGCACGCCGGCGTAGAGGGCCTGAAACGAGAAAACCCGGCGCAGACGCTCGTCCGAAAGGAAACGGCCGATCTGCGGATCTAGCCGCCCGAATGCCCGCAGGCGCGCCAGACGAACCAAATCTGGATGGAGCAGCTGCAAAGGGGAGTCGAAGTTGGTGTCGATGAAGCGCCGCATCTGGGCGGCGTAGAGGTCCGTGAGCCAGACACGCAGCCGCCGGTACCCGGCCGCCTCCCGGTCACCCGCGAAACGTCGGATCTCCTCCTCCATGGCCTCCGCCCCGGTGTGGACGTCCAACTGGGTTCCGTCAGCGAACTGCGCCCGATACGCGGGGTGGAGTTCCACCAACTCCACTCTGTCCGCCAAGCAATCACCGACCGCCGCGAACGCCTCGTCGGCGATCTCCGGCATCGTCATCACCGTCGGACCGCTGTCGACACGGAAACCCCCCATGTCGAACCGGCCTGCCCGCCCACCCGAAAGGGCATCACGCTCGACGACAGTGACACGTCGCTGCGCGCCCAGCAGGTGAAGTGCGGCAGACAGCCCGGACAGTCCCGCTCCGACAACGACCACATGATCAGTGGGTCCTGGGACCGATTTCACCGACACTTCCCTTCACTTTCACTTTCACTATTTCGTGGGGCCTACCCGAAAGACAATGCATTGAGATCGCACCGTCCGCGGTTTCATGCGATATGAGCCCGGCCTCGCTTCTCCCTCTTGATTTTCCTCAATACAAGCTGGAGCTTGCGCACGTACACAGGCTTCCTCAAGAACGGCTCACAGTCGACTATTTCGCCGAACTGTGTTGGGGCGTTGGGCAGGTGGTGACGGCTCTGGTCGAAGTACCCATGAGGGCAGAGAGTCGGCGACGGACATTGCCGGGGAGAGAGACCTGAAGCAGAATTTCCTCACTGTGCGCAAGGAGCCTGTCGATCTCGGCTTCTGTCATGCCTCTTGCTCCCGTTCGCTCCAGGACCTCGCGCAGCCTGTCCAGATCGGCACCGGACAGTTCAGGATTTCCGATACCCTGGCTCAGCATGTGCTGGGCGGCGGTGTCCCCTGCGCCCTCCGACAGGCTTCTGGCGGCCGCTGTCAGGTAGGTGAGTTTTCCGCTTCTGATGTCTTCGCCCGAGGGTTTTCCGGTTTTCGATGGGTCGCCAAAAGTACCCAGCAGGTCGTCGCGCAGCTGGAAGGCGATACCCGCCGAACGACCTGCGGAGCGCAGCGCCGAGACAGTCCTATCATCTGCTCCGGCCAGAGCGGCTCCGAGCGCGAGGGGCCGTTCCACCGTATATAGAGACGTCTTCAGAAGGGCGATTCTCAGAGCTCGATCCTGAGAAGAAGAGGAATCGGCTTGGGCGTATATGTCGAGATATTGACCCGCAACCATCTCGGCTCGCATCGAACGCCACAAAGCGTGGATTCGCTTGCGTACCTGAGTGCTGGCCTCGATTTCGGCGACTAGGTCGTCTGCCCACGCCAAGGCCAGATCACCGGCCAGAATCGCTGCAGCCTGCCCATGAGCAACGTGGTCGCCACGCAGGCCGGATCGCACGTGCTCCGCGGAGAATTCGAAATGGAGCGAAGGCGCCCCTCGACGCAGCGACGAACCATCCATCACATCATCATGAATCAGTGCGCAAGTCTGGATCAATTCAAGCGAGGCTCCAAGACGAAGCGCCGACTGCACGCCCGCTCCCGCCACGTCACCCCCGCCGGCGCGCCAGCCCCACCAGGCGAACTGTGCACGCAACCTCTTGCCACCGCGTAGCGTCAAAGACCGCACTCTGTCCGCTACATCGTGGGCAAACCGCGGGTCGACCGCCTCGGCCTCGACCAGCCGCTCCTCCAGATACAGGTCCAGAGCACGCTCCACAGCTCCTGCCGGGTCCGCGTCGGGGTCCGGGTCACAGGCGGCCGAAATCGGCCGCGGCGCTCCGCTGCGCGTAGGGCCGCGCCCAACCGGGCCGTCGGACTTGATGCGCATAGCCGCACCTCTCATGGGGGTAACTGTTGCTGACCTGGCCCGGGGCGATCGGCATTGACCGGCCTGGCGCACGAATCATCCGGGCGCACCAGACCTCGACCTTGCCCGCAGAGGGTGCCGATGGCCCTGAAGCCACCAGGACGTCCGGTTCTTCTCGACGGAACGTCACTCCCGCGGGCCGGCGGAGTCAGGCCGTTGTACCCCGTTGACAGCCCATCAGCAGTGACGACTCTCGTCGGACTGCGAATCTATTTCAGCGAGTCATTATCTCAACAGTCAAGACAATATCAGTATGATCGCTTGTCAAGGGACCTGCCCTTCCGACCGCTTCGGCAGGGGATCGCATGGCACCCAGCTCCCCTTCTTACGGGTTGCGGAGTGGGGCGAGGACTGTACGAAGCGAGTGCTGACCCAGGCGTCACGGCGAGCTCAACGACAGCGGGCGAAGTGCCTTGCGACGGCTGCTTGAGGCCGCCTCAGCAGTAGCCCGATGCGCTTGCTTGCAAGCGATGGCGGGCCACCGGCCACGTGGAGCACTCACCCCGGACCACGCCAGCGGTTGCAACGCGGGCAGTCCAGCCAGCTCAGAGCCGTCCCGACCATGGAGCGAGGGCCTGCTGCGCTCAGCGGTCTCCGCATCACAGCGGTCAGCCAGCGTAGGCACCTCGGACGATGCTGTTGCCGGAGTGGTCCGGCTTGCCGTTGTACGGCTGGACGGAGACGTCCACGACGGAGTACTCGCGAAGGTCGATGTTGTCGGGGACAGGGAGGATGGCGCGGCCGTCGGGGCCCAGTACGCCCATGGAGACGAGTTTGGTGTGGCTGTTGTCCATGAGCCAGACCTCGAAGTAGCCCGAGTTACTGGGGAGGCCCTTGACGGTGATCTGCAGCGATCGCCGCCCGCTCTGGTCGGTGAGGTTGGCGTAGCCGGCCGAGCTGGCGCGAAGCGATTCGAGGCGCTTGCCGTCGGCAACAGGTTGAGTGGCGGAGGCGTCGGCGTGGGTCACCCACCAGGTGATCGCGCTTCCCGCCACCGCCCCGAGCAGTGCGGCGCACGCCGCCAGAGCAACAGCGGAGCGGCCGACGCGCCGCCACACCCTGGGACCCGGTCCGTCGACCGGGACGAACCCAGACGGGCGAGGCGAAGGGACGGGCTGGTCCGGGAGGCGCAGGTCTGTCGCGATCGAGTCCCACATGTCGTCCGGCGGCGTGAGCAGCTCACTGTCCCCGGGCGCGGTGTGCATGGCGGTGACGACGCGGCGCAGGGTGTCGAAGTCATGGCGGCAGGCGACGCATTCATGCAGGTGGGCGGCAGCTGATGAATCGATTTCCTCTCCGAGTGCCATCATCGCCAGGGTTTTCTCATCGGTGTGCTTCACCGTCCACCTCCAGCCGCTTCTTCAGACGCATCAGGCCACGCCGTGTGTGGGTTTTGACCGTTCCGAGCGGGAGTCCGGTGCGCTCGGCGATCTGTGACTGAGACAGGTCTTCGTAGAACGCCAGCCTGAGCACGATTTGCTGGTGCTCGGTGAGATTCTCCATCTCCCTTGTGAGCACGACATAGTCCACCACCGACTCCGGCGCGGGCGCAGACTGCTCGGACATGCCCACTACGGAGGTGAGGGCTTCGACGTCCCGCTGGTTGCGTGATCTGCGGGTGAGTGCGTCGGCAACCTTCTTATGGGTGATGCCCATCAGCCAGGTTTTGAGGGATCCGCGCTGCGGATCGAAGGTCTTGCGACCGTTCCAGGCTCCGACGAACACCTGCTGGGTGACGTCCTTGGCCTCTTCGGCGTCCCCGAGCTTCCGTGACGCGATGGTGTAGATGAGCGGACTCCAACGGCGGTATGCCTCCTTGAGGCAGGGCTCCTCGCCGTCGGCGAACCCCTTGCCCAGCCTTTCATCCGGCACCGTTGCCACGGCAGCAACACTAGCCGCAAGGACTCGCGCGCCGCCCCACGGGGTCGTCACTTCGTTACCTCCACCGCCGTGACCACCAGATTGTTCTGATAGCCGCCACGGTCCGGAAGGTACGGGCCGGCACAGGTAATCAAGCTCAGTACCGAACGCCCTTCCCGGTCGAACACACCGGTGTCCTCCAGCGCCTTCTTGCTGAGGGTCCGACGAGCGGTGATCTCGTAGCTGACGGACGTGCCGTCCTCGCGTGCCACCCGTACCTGGTCGCCCTGCCGCACCTTGTTCAGGACGAACAGGACACCGAGGCCGAGTCCTTTCGCGTCGACGTGTCCGACGATGACCGAGGAGCCCTGATCAGCGCCCGGGGCCGGTGAGAAGCGGTACCAGCCGACCCGGTCGGGATCCTCGGGAACCTGCATCTGCCCGTCTCCTGCCACACCCACCGGATCGATCGGGGCACGAAGACCGAGCCGAGGAATCGAGAGTTCGCGCGGCGCCGGAACAGCCAGGGAAGCGGCGCTACTGGTGGATCTCAAGGGCTTGGGCTGCGCGGGCGCAGATGCCTTGGGCTGCTCTGACTCCGACGGGACCGTGATGACTGGCGAAGTTCCGAAGTCACGGGCGCTTGACGGATTGTCGGCCCGTGCAGTGACGAGAAGGACAGCCGCCACAGTCAGGATGATGCCGAGCAGAGCCGCGACTGCCCCCAGGGGCTTGCGGCGGTGTGCACGGGCCATGCCTATGTCCGGCCTTTCCGGTGGAGGAGCCGTCCGGTGTGATCCCCCAGCTCGTCGGGGGACCACACCAGGCGGCGGATAAAGGGTGAAGGAGGGCGCTGTGGGGTCAGCCGGCGTCGTTGCGGCGGCGCAGCAAGTAGCCGGAGGCACCCAGGGCGAGGAGGGCGCCGAGGGACAGGGCCCCCAGCGTCATCTGCTGGTTGTGGGCTGCGGCCTGGCCCGTCTCGCCAGCGGGGACTCCGTGGGGTGCGGAGTGCATGCCGGTGATGGACTGGGTTTTGAGGGCGAGGTTTTTGTCGGTGGCGCTGCCCCAGGCGTAAATGATGGTGTTGCTGCCTTCTGCCAGGTCCAGCGTCGCGGGGCCGATCGCCACGGTGTCCGTGCCGGCGAGGACCACGTCGGCGGACACCTTGCTTGCCGCCACCTCGCCCTTGGCCTCCTTCGGGTTCTGCAAGTCCTTGAACACCGCCGCGCCGTTGGCGCGGACGTCGACAGCGGGGGCCGCGGCAACGTGCCGGACCGTGACCCTCGCCTTGCCTGCGGCAACCTTGGACGTGTCGTTGACGAACGCGTCGAGCGCGGGCTTGCCGTCGGCTGTCAGATGCGCCACCAGCGTGGCGTTGGAACCGGCCGGTACGTCGACCGTCTTCTCGATGGCCGGGGTCCCCTGCGGGCCTTCGCCGTCCTTGAAGACCTTGATGTCGTACGAGCCTGCGTCAAGCTTCATCGGATCGGTAAGCGTGCCCGGCGCGAAATCAGGGAGCAGTTCCTTGTCACCCGCGTACACGTCCACGGTCAGACCGGGCACCGCGTGCAGCACCGACACCGTCGCCTGATTGTCAGCCGCGGCGAAGGCGGGAGCACCGGCGGTGACCGACAGCACGACAGCGACACCAGCCGCCACAGCAGAACGAGTGTTCATAGCGATCATCCCCATCATTCGGTCGAGAAGGTCTCGACCTCTGTGTGTGAGGAGGCATTCAGCCGCATCATGCCGTTCGGTTTCACCAACGGTTGCCAAATCCCTACCGCAGTGTGGGCGGTCTGCCAGGCGGCCAGCCCGGCTTCACGCGTCGGGAGTAGATCGACCCCGCAATGGTCTTCGACGCTGGTCAAGACAGTCGAGTACGTCTGGCCGCGACGGATAGCTGTCCTGTTTCAGTTAAGTGTGGGTAGCGCGAGGTCGTGACCTGCGGTGCCTCGTCTTGTCTGGGACGCGTTGGCCGGGGCTGTCCCGCCTATATGTGGGCAGTTCGGCGTGTGGCATGTGCCAGAGAGACGGGTTTCAGGGGCCCTCGGTCTGCGGCGGTTCCCAGACAGAGCAGTCGTGGGCGAAGAGCACACGTCGTGGGTCGAAATCGGCGAGCCGATCCAGCCAGTGCTGATAGGGAGGAAGCGGCTGCTCCACGCCGTGAAGCGCCGCGCGGCGGGCGAGTTGCTCGGACGCGAAGTGGGAAGCGAAGTCGTGTGCCTGGCCAGCGAGGACTACTGTGCCGTCGCCTTGCCGGAGGACCAGCGACTGGTGGCCTTGAGTGTGCCCAGGCGTCGGAATGAGCCAGACTCCGGGCCAGACTTCGGTTTCGCCGGCGACTTCCTCGTAGGTTGCGCCGGGGAAGTCGATCAGCTCATCGACTGTGTAGTTGCCCCGACGTGCAATGGCCAGTTCGACGTCCTGAACCAGGATCGGCTTGCCGCTCAGAAGGGAGTTTCCGCCGATGTGGTCGAAGTGCAGGTGGCAGTTCACGACCATGGAAATCTCGTCAACGGTGACGCCGAACGCTGAGAGGGCTGCCCGTAGCCCACGCCGGCGGGGTCGATAGTGCGCTTCGGTTTCCGGGTCTGCGTCCCCGATGCCGGTATCGAAGAGGATCAGCCCATTGTCGTGTTGCACCAGATAGGCAAGGACGGGTTCGACTCGTGGTTGCGGGCCGCCTGTTTCTGAGGCAGGCCGGACGAAGTACCCGAGATCGAGGCGATGCACCGCCATGTTCTTCCCCATGCGGCCATCCTCGCAGGCCGCCGTCTGACATCCAGCCGGTCTGCTGACAGCAGAACTGTCATGGACTTCTGAAGGGTCAGATCAGCCAACTCAACCGCTGAGTGGCCAGGTGATGTTGTCCCGTTCCACGGCCGTGGGCCGACATGTCGCTGGCGACCGACCCGTACACGGGAAACCGGTACGCGTTCGCGGGCGGCAACCCGATCTCCTTCGTGGAGCTCGACGGCCACCTCTTCGGCATCGACATCTCCCTCTCCGACGTGGGCCACGCGGGCCCTCGACGTTGCGGGCATGGTCCCGGTGATCGGCGAGGTCGCCGATGTCGCCAACGGCGTCTGGTACATGGCCGAAGGCAACTTCGCCGACGGCATGCTGTCAACGGGCGCGGCAGTCCCGTTCGCGGGCAACGTCGTGACGGCCGCGAAGTGAGCCAAGAAGGGCGACGCCATAAAGGCGGGCGCAAAGAAGGGCAGCAAGAAGGTCGCCAGGGGTGCCAAGAAGGCAGCCGGCAAGGCCAAGGCCGGCGCCAGGAAGGTCGCAGACAAGGTCCAGTGGCTTGAGGGGAAAGCCGACGTTGACGAGGTTACCGAATGGCTCGCTGAGCCCGTCGAGGTGATCGAGCGGCAGATGCGGAACGAGGTCGATGCGGCTCGCGCCGACGTGGAGCCCGCAACCAACTGACAGCCTGGTGGCGGGCGGCACCAGAACGTACAGCTGGTCACGTAGGTGGTCGGCGAGGATCGGGTATCCGCGTCGCGGCCCGCCTGCATGGCGACCAGCGCCTGCAGGCCCCGCTGCTCTCCCGCCCCAGGCGTATGCCGCCGGGTGCGGCCTGGCCGTCGTCCTCAGGACGGAAGTCCTGATGAGGGGGGCGACCTGCTCCCGGGCATGCCGAAACATCCCGCACGCGTAGCGGATGCTGGGGATCGGGCCGCCCCTGCGGCACGCCCGTTTCTGCTGGGCGTGCGAATTATGCGTACTGCGACGCCGCCTGTCGGCAGAAGGTCGACCGCCGCCGACGGACCACGGGCCCGGACCCGGCCACGTATGGGATTTCTCCTTGCTTGCCCGCCGGGCGTGCGGCCCGGCGGGCAAGGTATCCGGCCGACGGTCAGGGAGCCGGATGGCGGCGGCCCCCTGGATGTAGCCCGGCGGGCGCAACTCCCCTCGACGGCGATAGCTCACGGCGCCGCTGGTAACCGCACGCTCCCGGATCTGGAACTCCATCGCATCCGTCTCCCATCCGTCTCCCATGGGAGACGGATGGGAGAACGATCTTCCCAATCAAGGCTGACTACCTTAGCTAACCTCGCGCTTTCACGAGCGTGGTCGTCCAACGTGCGATCAATGAAGTGAGGAGTGCCGCTGACCTGGGTCGATGGGACGGGTCGAGAGTCTTGTCGCCGTCAAGAAGGCTGCACTCCCCAGGTGAACATGCGTACGAGGTCCTATACGCGGGTGCGGGTGCAGGGGGAAGGGTGCGGGGGGTCGGTGCCCCGGTCGGGAGAACCCTCTGCCGAGGGCCACCCTTCGTAGCGGGTGGCCACGGTCCGTACCGTCTCGGCGACGCGGTCGCGGAGTTCAGCCGGTGCCATGACCTCGACGTCGGTGCCCAGCCGCAGGAACTCTCCGTGGGCGTGCTCGATCGACTCGATTGGCACCCGGGCGTCCGTCCATCCGTCACCGCTGGGTGTGACGCCCAGGCGGCGAGCGCCCTCCGGGGTGAGCCGTACCAGGGCCTCCCCGGTGTGCAGCCGAGCTCGGAAGTCGGCCAGATGGCTGTCCCAGTGCCCGGCCAGGTCGAATCCGTCCGGAATGACGAACTGCTCCTCCAGCGGCCGGAGTCCGAGGATCTGGTCGATCCGGTAGGTGCGGATCCCGGACGGCCCGCCCGCGACCAGGTACCAGCGGCCGGCCTTGAGTACGAGCCCGTACGGCTCCACCCGCCGCTCGATCTCCTCCGGCGCCCGCCAGCGCCGGTACTGCAGTACCACCGCCCGTCGTGCCCACACCGCGGCGGCGGCCGCGGTCAGGTGAGGCGTACGGTCGGCGTCGCCGTACCAGCCGGGGGCGTCGAGCAGGAAGCGCTCCTGGATCCGCTCGGCGTGCTCGCGCAGCTCCGCCGGAAGGGCGGCCCGCAGCTTGAGCTGGGCGGTGGCGAGCGCCTCGCCGAGGCCGAGTTCGGCAGCGGCGCCGGGGAGTGCGGCGAGGAACGCGGCCTGCGCCTCGTCCGCGGTCAGTCCGGTGAGCCGGGTCCGGTAGCCGTCGACCAGCTGGTAGCCGCCCGCGTGTCCGGCGTCACCGTACAGCGGGATACCGGCGGCGCCGAGTGCCTCGACGTCTCGGTAGACGGTCCGTACGGAGACCTCCAATTCCTCGGCCAGCTGCCGGGCCGTCATCCGGCCCCGATTCTGGAGCAGCAGAAGCAGGGTGATCAGCCGACTCGCACGCATGCCGCTCAGTATCCACTGACAGTAGATGTCAGTGGATCGGCCCTAACCTGCGGCGCATGGACGACTTCGACTTCCTGCACGGCTCCTGGGACGTGGCCAACCGCCGTCTCACCACACCACTCGGCTCGGGCCCCGGCACCTGGGTGGACTTCCCCGGTCACGCGGTGGTCCGGCCGCTATTCGGGGGTGCCGGCAACATTGACGAGATCACCTTTCCCACCCTCGGCCGTCAGGGCGTGACCCTGCGGCTGTTCGACCGGGAGACGGAGCGCTGGTCTCTCCACTGGTCCGACAGCCGGACGGGCCGTCTGGATCCGCCGGTGGTCGGCGCCTTCACCAGTGACCGCGGTGATTTCCACGGAGAGGACACCTACAACGGCCGGCCGATCCGAGTGCACTTCGCCTGGTACCGCCTCGGCCCGGACACTGCCCGCTGGGAGCAAGAGTTTTCCGCCGACGACGGCCGCTCCTGGGAGCTCAACTGGATCATGGATCTCACCCGCACGGGGCAGGTCAGCGGATGAGCATCGTCGAACTCCGGCAGTACACCCTGCATTCTGGAGCCCGGGAGACGCTGATCGAGCTGTTCGAACGCGAGTTCGTGATCGGTCAGCAGGCGGTTGGCATCACCGTCGCAGGCCGTTTCCGCGACCTGGACGACCCGGACCGCTTCGTCTGGCTGCGCGCGTTCCCCGACATGGCGCACCGCCGGCGCGCGCTGGAGGCGTTCTACACCGGCCCGGTCTGGCGGGAGCACCGCGATGCGGCCAACGCCACCATGGTCGACAGCGACAACGTCCTACTGCTGCGCGGCCCGGGCTTCACGCCTCCGCCCGGCGCCGGTGAAGTGTTCGCGACCGTCTGCCACCCCGCCGACGCGGCCGCCTTCGATGCGTACGCCGCCCGGCACCTGGGTCCGGGCCATGCGCTGCACCGCACCGAGCACGCCGAGAACGATTTTCCCCGTCTGCCCGTCCGCACCGGGGAGGACGCCCGGGTCTGGTTCGGCCCGGCCGAGCTACCACCCTGGCCGACCGGGCGGCTGCGGCTGGAACCCGTGACGCCGAGCCTCGCCTTTCATGAAGCGGGTTGTCCGACGGGTGGTCAGGAATACAGAAAGAGCCTCTGACCAGCAAGAATGAGGATTGTCCAGGTCCCTGTCCCCGCCCCGGTCGGGCGGTGGTGTCCCAGGCGGGGGTGTGCTGTTGGTCGAGACCCTCCGCAAGACCGGGCTTGACCGGGCGATATCGGAGGCGCTGGCGCCGTGGCCACGCCCTCGGGCGGTGCACGATCCGGGCAAGAGCCTGCTGGACGTGGCCCTGGCGGTCGCATTCGGCGGGGACTGCCTCGCGGATGTCGGGATGCTGCGGGCCGAGCCGGCCGTGTTCGGGCCGGTGGCCTCGGATTCGACGGCCTCCCGCCTCATCGACTCCCTCGCCTCGGCCGGACCCAAGGCCCTGGCCGCGATCCGCTCGGCCCGGGCCGAAGTGCGCGAGCGTGTATGGAAGTTGGCCGGTCCATCGGCGCCGGACGCGGCCGGGCAGGTGATCGTGGACCTGGACGGAGTGCTGGTGCTGGCCCACTCCGACTGGCAGGACGCGGCCGCGACCTGGAAGAAGACCCATGGACACCACCCGCTCATGGGTTTCGTCGACGACGGAATGGGCGGGACCGGGGTGCCGGTGGCGGCAGTGCTGCGGCCCGGGAACGCGGGCAGGAACACCGCCGCCGACCACATCACCACCACCCAACTGGCCCTGGCCCAAAGGCCGCAACGCCACCGGCGCGGGCGGAGCACGCTCATCCGTACCGATTCCGCAGGCGGCACGCACGAGTTCGTGGCCTGGCTCACCAGGCGGGGCCGGTGGCTGTCCTACTCGGTCGGTACGACCATCACCGAGCAGATTCACCAGGCCGTCGGCAAGGTCCCCGCCACGGCCTGGGCCGCGGCCATCGAACCGGGCGGCGAGATCCGTGAGGGCGCCCGGGTCGCAGAACTCGACGGCGATGTCCTCAAGGGCTGGCCCAAGGGGATGCGACTGATCGTCCGCAAGGAACGGCCCCACCCCGGAGCCCAGTTGCGTTTCACCGACGCCGACGGACTACGGCTCACCGCGTTCGCCACCAACACCTCCGGTGTCCCGATCGCTTCACTCGAATCACTCGAACTGCGGCACCGCAAGCGCGCGCGGGCCGAGGACCGCATCAACGCCGCCCGCGCCACCGGCCTGGCAACCTGCCCCTGCACGATGCCGCTCAGAACCGGATCTGGCTGGCGATCGTCTCGATCGCCCTCGACCTGCTGGCCTGGATGCCGATGCTCGCATTGACCGGCAAAACCCGCAGGTGGGAGCCCCGTCGCCTGCGACTCCGCCTGTTCTCCACCGCAGCCCAGATCGTCTCGACCGCCCGCCGCAGACATCTGAGATTCGCTGGCCACTGGCCCAGGACCGACGTGATTTTCGACGCCCTCGCACGGCTCGAAGCTCTCCCGAGCCCCGGCTGACCAGCGCGTTCCCTCCCCTGCGAGCAACGCTATCCCACCGGAGCCGTGGAACCCGGCGCCCACCCGACGCCACAGACGGGCCATCAGCATGGCCACCACCAGCCCGCACAGCCGAAACGGCCCGCCGAAGAAACCGACGGACCGTCACGAAAGATCGAGGCTACAGCTGAGTACGGCCGTGTTTCGGAGCGAATATAAGCAGGCAGGACGCCGACCTGGCCTTATGCAGGCGCAACCGTTGATCCAAACAACAATCACTGGTACTCCAGGGTGGAAAGGCCGCTGGACAGCGGCGGAGTGGATTTCGCGGGATCGTCTGGGAGACGGATGGAAAAGGGCGGTGTCCACAGCCCGGCTCCCACCACTTCCTGCTCCCACACCTCCTGGAGATACCCAACTATCCGCTCCTCGATTGCGAGCGTCCCCTCGCTGTACGTACCCTCCACACCAGGCAGTTCATGCCCCACGCGACCCTCCACTGCGACGCGCGGGATATCGCCCGGCTCGCCTAATGGATCGCAGAGAATCAACATGCTGACTTGATCTCTGAGGGGTTGCTTTTCATGAGGAACGCGGTGACGCCGGCGGGTGTGCGGACTGGCTGTTGAGGGTCGAACGGCGCAGGCGCGCTTGGCCAGGAGCGGCTGCGGTAACTGAACGGTTCAGGTGATTGTGCTGCCGTTGACTCCGAAGAGCTGCGCAAGCAGGTCTCGGCTACCGATTGTGCGCAGGAAGAGCACGGCCGCCAGGACTCCGTCGGCGGTGGGCAGCCGATTGTTGGCCCCCGCGCCGCGAGCACGGATGGGTTCACCTCCACGCTGCTGAAGCCGCCCTTGCTCATGTAACTCGGCTGGATCATGATGCGCCGCCGCCTCGCCCACGACTACGAGACGCTCAGAGCCAGCTCTAAGGCGATGATCCACATCGCCTCGATCGACAACCTCGCCAAGCGCAGAACGGACGAGTACACACCGCCCTGGCGAGGAACCCACCAGGGTATACAGGGGAATACGCCTAGTTTAAATGCCCTCTGAGAGTGGCCGTGGGCGAATGTCATCGTCTTCACTGCGGGTGGGATGCGAGGCCGTTGAGGATGATGTCGACGGCGTCGGCGATCCCGGGTAGTGCTTGGAGGGTCTCGTGGTCGGGTGGCATGGGCGGGTTCATGGCCATGCCGAACAGCAGCGCGAGCAGGACGACGGCGCCGTGGTCGGGGTCGGCGTCGGCCCGCAGGCGGCCGAGTCTCTGTTCGGCACGCAGGTACTCGGCGAGCCGTCCCGGGGGGCCCGGCAGGGCGCCGGGGGGCGGTGCGATGCGGGCGAGTTCGGGGTCGGTGAGGATGGCCAGTTCGAGGGGGAGGATGTCGGCGCGCAGGACTGCGAGGTGGGTGAGGCAGTCGGTGAGGTTGGCCTTGACGGTGGCGGTGCCGGCGCGGGCGGGCAGGGTGTCGATCCAGTCGACGACGTGCCGGTTTTGCTGCAGGACTGCTTCGGCGAAGAGGGTGGCCTTGTCGGGGAAGTGCCGGTAGAGGGTGCCTTCGGCTACGCCTGCTGCCTGTGCGATGGCGCGGGTGGTGGTCTTGGCGTAGCCGAGTTCGCTGACGAGCCGGATGGTGGTGTCGACGAGTTTGGTCCGTGTGGCGGTGCCGCGTGGGGTCATGGCACTTCCCCTTCGATGTGGTGGCGGGCTGGGATCAGTCGGTGATATCTCGGCGTCTGAAGACGGCGAGCGCGATGCCCAAGCCTAGAAGGGTGTAGAGGGCTCCAAGGGTCAGGGCGGTGCCGTAGGGGATGCTGCTGGTGCCGCCCTGGGCGAGTGCGCTGAGGGTGGCGCCGGGGGTCCAGTCGGCGACGGAGTCGAGGGCGGCGGTGATGACCGCTTCGACAACCAGGACGTAGCCCACGCCGACAGAGATGGAGATGGCCGCAGAGCGGGTGACCACGGCCAGCACCAGTCCGATGACACCCCAGACGAGCAGGGTGCAGAACAGGTTGAACCACGCACTGGCCAGGGTCGGCAGAACGTCCTGCCCCCAGGCGGAGACATCCAGGTCCGCACTCTGCGCCGCCAGGGGGGCGATGAGCAAATTGGCGATCAGCGCAACCGTCGTAGCGGCTGCCGTCCACAGGGACAGCGCGCCGACCTTGCCGAGCAGCAGCCGGAAGCGGTCGGGCTGGGCGGAGGCGGTGAGCCGGATCAGGCCGCTGCTGTAGTCGCCGGCCGTCACGATCGCCCAGAACGACAGGGCGACGACCCCATACATGCTGGCGGCCGAGGAAAGGCCCGCCGTGATGCCGTCGGCGGCTTGCCACTGGTCGAGCGTCGGGAAGGAGACCCCGGGGCCGCCTTCGGGTTGCGCCTGGGAGGAGCCGACGACCTGCGCCATCACCATGTTGATCATGGCGGTGAAGAGGATCGTCAGGCCGAACCATCCCAGGATGACGCCTTTGCGGCGGGTCCGCAGGAGTTCGCTGCGCACTGCGTTGATCATGATGCCTTCCGTTCCGCAGCCGCAGCGCGGGCTGCCGTGAGGTCCTGGTCGCTGATGCCGGTCATCTCCAGGAAGATCTCCTCCAGGCTGCCGCGTACCGCGGTCATCGACTTGAGGGTGATGCCGCCGCGGGCCGCGCTGCGGTTGAGCTCGGCGCCCTGGCGTTCGTCTGCAGCGACACTGAGCCGGCCCTCGGGTGCGGGCTCGACCTGCCAGCCGTCGGCCGACAGCAGTGCGAGCAGTGAGTCGGTGTCCTGTTCGCGTTCCGCCGCGATCTCGATCCGCTGCCCTGTGCGGGCGAGCAGATCGGTGACGGGGCCCGAGTAGACCAGGTGACCGAAGCGGATGACGACCAGGAAGTCACAGAGGGTCTCGATCTCGGCCAGGAGATGCGAGGAGACGATAACGGTCCGGCCCGCCCGGGCCAGGTCTGCCAGCAGCCCCCGGATCTCGACGATGCCCGACGGGTCGAGCCCGTTGGTGGGCTCGTCCAGGATCAGCAGTTCCGGATCGGGCAGCAGGGCCGCGGCGATACCCAGTCGCTGCTTCATGCCCAACGAGAAACGCTTGACGGGCTCGACATCCCGACCGGTCAGTCCGACGATCCGGAGCACCTCGTCCACCCGGGACGAAGGCAGGCCCCGCAGCCTGGCGAGCGACATGAGGTTCAACCTCGCCGACAGGCCGGCCACGAACGCCGGGTTCTCCACCAGGGCCCCGACCCGGTTCAGGTATCGGCCTGGCTCGCTGATCGGCTCGTCCAGCACCTCGGCCGTTCCCGATGTGGGCGCGATCAGGCCGAGAAGCATGCGGATGAGGGTCGACTTGCCCGACCCGTTCGGTCCCACCAGGCCGATCACCCCCGCCCGCGGAAGCTCGAGCGTCAGGTCCTCCAGGGCGGTGACCTCACCGAAGCGGCGGGTGAGCCCAGCCGTCTTGATCACATTCATCATTCCTCCAAAGCGTGTGAGCGCTCACTCACATATTGAGTTGGAGAAACCCTGCTGTCAAGCAGAGGAATGAACGGCGGTCGGCTGCAGCGACCACGAGCATCCAAGATGGGAATCGGCCCAGCTGGCCTTTCTCTCACTGCCGCCTCGGCAACCCGACGACAAGCCCGTTGACTGACCTAGGCCCCGGACCCGCTGCGATCCTGGGCCCAGCAACACTTTCAAGGCACCGTGGTATCCCGGTACAGAAACACCCCATGGCCGACACTGCCCTCACACATCAGCACTCCGAGTTCCCGAGCCGCCCGCCGACGCGCGCGGGAAGGAAGGCAGCAGCGATATCGGATCACCAGGTCCAAGGCGGCGGCAACCGCCGCACGTATCGACCCGACCTCGGGGCAGTGTGCGGGAGCGGGATCGTCGTTGAGGCCGGCATGAGCGTCACCCGCTACGCAGACGCCCTCTCCCTGCCCGACCGGGTCATCGAGCGCATGATCGCTGACGTGCGCGAACTCGGCCCGGTGGTCTGCACGTCTGTCTGCTGCAGTGACTGAGCACCGGGCGCGCCCGAGGAAACCGGGCCGACCTACTGACTGATCGAAACGGGCTCCGGGAGCCAGAACCTTGCGAGCGTGAGAGGCCTCTTCGTTCGGGAGTGGATGGTCTTGCAGGTACGAATGGCCCGGCATCGTGGCAGAGATCAGCCGCGTCCCGGTCGGCGGATCCCCAGGGCGACAGCGCCGCCGCTACAGGTGCCTACAGGCAAGAGAATGTCAGGCACTCGGTGGACTAGGTTTCGTCCCTCGGCTGTGGAACGCACCAGCGAGGGCGAAATCCTGTCCGGTCGCAATGAGTGCCGCCGACCATGCACTTCTACATGCAGATCATGCCCTGAGGCAGGGCTGTCATACCGTTCCTATGGGCAGGACGAGGCGGAGGGTCTGCAAAAGGAACGGCCCTGTTTCACATTCGGTGGTGACTCTGCGTCCGCTTGGCCTTGGTGTTGACGCCCTCGGTCGGGCCGTTGCTGTACGGGAGTGTGCATGCGGCGATAACAGCGTCGCGGTCTCCCTCAAGACCGCGGGTGCGTGCAGATACGGCAGATCGGCCGCACGGACCTGGGCGACCCATGGTCGAGTGCGTCGGCGCTTTCTGGCTGAGGCTTCAGGAGTGGGGCGAAGGTCCCGATGTGGGCTGCCAGTTGGGTCAATTCGGGGCAGGCGGCGGTGAGCCGGACCAGGAGGTCGTGGTGCTCGGCCTTGAGGTTGTCGGGCCTGGTGAGGAGCATCCGGGCGAGTCTGCGTGCGGAGATATGGCTGCGATTGGCGTCCGGGCGCCCTTGGTTGATGTACTTGTGCAGGAGGTTGAGGTAGCCCGTGAAACCAAGGGCCTTGATCTCTTCGAAGAGGTGCTGGACTGGGACAGCGGGGTCGTCGACCCGGCGTTTGCGCATGTGCTCGCGGTAGGGATCGACGAGGCTGGCACGGCATTTCGGGGCGCGGAGCATCCGCTCGGGCCGGTCGGCTCGGGCGTAGCGTTTGACGGTATTCAGGGCCAGCAGCAGACGGCGGCCGCATTCGAGGAGGCCCGCGCCCTGGTCGCGGAGGTCGTGGATCTGGTGCCAGCGTTCCAGGGTGGTCCGTGCGCGGGCCCGTCATACAGGGACGCCTCCAGTACGGTGGCCCAGCAGGTGCTGTGCGCCTCGATCTCGCTCAGGGCGGCTTCGCACAGGTTGCGCCACAAATGCCAGCGGCCACCGACCTGCACTGCGTCGGGCAGAGCGCGCGGATGGCCTCGGCGTCGATCACCACGGTGGCATAGCGGTGCCGCCGGCGCAGAGCGAAATCGCCGACGCCAATCACGCGGGGCACCCGTCCCGTGGGCAACGGGATCCGCAACAGGGCACGCAGAGTCGTGTGACGCGACAGACCTACCGCGAGTATCGCCAGAACGCGCGCCCCTGCCCGGCCCGCTAACTCCGCGACCACCGCCTTGACCTGCGCGGCCAGGCGAGTGGTGCGTCGCCGAAAATGCTCCAGCACCCCGGACACCTGCTCGCGGAAGGTGTGACGACAGCCGCGTGTGGGACAGACCAGACGCCGCACCCGTACGCGGACCACCCCTCGTCGGCTGTCGACCGGTACGTCGGCCACCGTCCGCCAGTGATAACCGTGAACGCGCCCCGACGACGCCCCGCACACCGAGAAGACCATCTGCACAAGCTGGTTGACATCCACCACATGGATATCAACGCCCCTTCACCACGCGGAGTTGCCACCGAATGTGAGACAGAGCCGCTGGTTTGACAGACCTCACAAGCAGGAGAATTCACGAAGCTTCCCTGGATGAGAGGGCGTTGGGGCCAGCCCCACGTAAGGACTTTCCGCACATCGCAGAGCACGAACCGCCCATTTGATGACTGGTGCTGCGGCGGCTGAGTTGGCCAACCGTTTGTGGAAATCATCCTTCAGGGATCCGGCCGTCACCCGATCGGTGGCCGCTCCGAAGAAGCCCACTGGGCCAGGTCTTTCAACCATCCCCCTGGAGCGACCTCGTATCCCGTACGGCCGCGAGTGATGAGCATGTGCCGTCCGCCCAAGAGCCACTCGACCACATGCACGCGGCCTTGTGCGTCGACGGTGAGGCCATGCGGACTATTGAAGAGAGCGGAAGACGGTGTGGGTACCCCCACAGCCCCGTTCGCGTCATGGGTGTTGGGCCATCCCGGGCGTTGAGGCGCCGCATCGTCGAGGCCAACTCGCTGGATCAACCTTCCCTGCCGGTCCAAATGCGCGAAGGATGCTTCCAGCTCGCCCACCAAAAGGGAGCCGCGGTGGATAGCGAGGCTGCTGGGTCTGCGCAAGCCACTGGCTAGAGTGCCGATACGCTCGCCATCCAAATCCAGAGCAACCAGGCGATTGTTCTCCCGGTCGGCCACAAGAACCCGGGCATCCCCTTCGTGGTCATCTAGGGCCATGGCGTGCGGACAGGCGAATTCACCATGCCGGCTCGCGGCAACGAGACCGAGGTAGGTGGTGTCGGCGGCATAGCGGTGGATCAGGCCTTGCCCGTATCCGTCAGACACCCAAATCTCGCCGATTAGCGGCAGCGGCAGCACGGCTGTCGGCTCATAGCGGTGACGGAAGTAGATGGGGAGAGGTGGAAGGACAAGTTCACGCTCCGTCGTGCCGTCCAGTCGTAGCGCCACGACACGGCCGTGCGGACCTCTGCGCAACGCCTTGTACCCTCCGATTCCGTCCGGAACCGCACTGGCAGCCGGATCGGCCACCCAGACGACATCCCGGCCCTGGTCATCGGTGCCGGCGGTGAGCCCGTGGGCCGAGACAACTTCAGTGTCGGCCGAGGTGATCACTTCCCCGTCCAGGCCGAGGACGAGCATGACGCGGTTGTCGGCGGAGAACGTCACCAACTTGCCGTCGGAAACGGCGGTGATGTCGTTGTGTGCCCATTGGAGTCCACTCACAGTGCTCCTAATCGACCAGTTTGGGTTCTGCCAGAGATAAGAAGAAGCGCTTACGGGCCCGGCGCACGAGCGAGACCCGCTCCCTGCTGGACGGCGGTGTGCGTGGTCTCCGCGACCGTGCGGGCCTATCAGCGTGCAGTCGGGGGCCTCATTGCGAGGCACGAAACGGTAACGGGGCTCTGGCCAGGGTGAGGTGAGATGGATCGGCCGGTACCGGGGGGCTGACCATGAAGATCCAGCTGGCTCGTGACGGGCAGGGCCCGGCAATGTCAACGATCGCACGTTCGAGGAGGTCATGGCCCGCATCAGCGTCGACGTGCGAACCCGGGCACCCCACGAACCGGTTCGGGCGGGTCGTCACGGACGACGGCTACGCTTCGGCGAAGATCCGTTGCGGCCTGCGCAGGCGTGGCATCAGTTGCGTCACACCAGACCGTCGAGGCGCCCCGGCACGTCACCCGCGCTGCAGAACGAGCCTTGGGAGTGCACTCGGTGTGCCACGCGGAGTTCAGTATCTACACGGTTCGACGGCATCGGCCGGAGTGACTCATCTATGTTCCACCGAAAGCCCGGGTCATCGGGGTGCATCCTTCCGTAGTGGTCGAGCGCGACCGGAAGTAGCCGCAGACGGGCGTCAACGAACTGTCGGTCCCATGGACCTTCACCGAGGATTTGCTCGGCAGGGCGGAACTCGTAGTAGATGGTTCGTCGCATCCGGTTGCCAACCACAGGTTCAGAACCGTGCACCAACATCACGTCATGGATAAGGACGTCGCCCGGTTCCATCTCGACAACAACCGCCCCGGGGACGTCCCAGCCATGCGTGTCAGTCAGTGCGCATACGTCGACCGTGCTGTGCTGGGAACCGGGCACTACGCGGAGTGCGCCGGCGCCGTCGTGGGACGCATCCAAATAGACGTCGATGTTGAAGATGCGGTGGTTGCGAGGGTGCACGGCGTCCTGATGCCAGGGAATGGGCGCCCCATCTCCCTCGTCCTTGAAGACAAGGGACTCGTACGTGGGTACGAAGTTCGGCCCGGCGAGGCTTTCCGCGATGGCGAGCAGCTCAGGTGAGCCGAGCAGTTCGAGTGATGCGGCTTCCCCCTTAGCGTGCAAGTAGTTGACCCGGAACAGTCGTCGACCACCCGGACGGTCGGCGAAGCCGAAGTCCCCGTCGGCGGACGAGTCCTCAGCCAGTTGTCGGCCGTTGGCAATCCAGCGGGCCGAGGCGTCCGCAAGCCGCTGGCGGAGGTCCTGTGGGATACGTTCCCTCAGGATGAGGTAGCCCTGCTCGTCGAAGGCCGCGATCTCCTCTGCGTTCAGGAACAGAGGGTTCCTCGTGTCGGAGGGTGGGGTGTAACCGGACATGGGTGCTCCTAGGGAAGAGATCGGCACGTACACAGGTCGAAGGCTTGCATCGGTGGCACATTTTCCTGACACGTTCGTAGACCCGCTGCAGCGAAGCGACGTCTCCCTCATTCGACCTCAGACCTTCTTGGATTGTCGGATGCCGAAAGCACACCACCCGGCGGCCCTGGACACGTTCGGTCTAGCGTGCTGGCACGGGCGGCCTTCTCTGATGACCCACCCGCACCGACACGATGACATTGAGGTGAACTTCGCTGTGGAGGGAGAGCTGGAGTACCTCTTCGAAGGGCGCCATGTGAACGTGCGACAGGGTGAGATGGCGCCGTTCTGGACTGCTCCCCGCACCAAGTGGTGGGAGCGCCTGCGGAAGGGTGTGCGCCGAGTTCTGTCGCCGGAGCCACCGCGCTCCGTGCTCACCCGGGGCTGCCACAACGGTCGTGTGCTGATGTGTGAGGCTGCACCACACATGGTGTGAGCATCTGTTGGGGAAGGCGCGTTGTCGGGAAAGATAATGCCGTGAATAATCACTCTCTCGGAAACGTTGCATGAGGGGTTTCGACGCCATGTCGACTGAGTTCGGGGTGGTGGGACAACTGCCTCCGCGGCTGACGGGGCACGGGTTCCGGCGGCCAGGCGACGTCGTAGCCGTCCGGCAGACGCTTACTCGCCCCTACCGGCCGCACTGGCACGACTTCCACGAAGTGGTGCTGGTCACCGGCGGGAGCGGCGTCCATAGCGTGGATGGAGTGTCCTACCCGGTCGGGGAGTGCGACGTTCTGGTGGTCTCGCCGAGTTCGCTGCACGCGGTCGAACCTGAGCGGGGGGGCCGTCTGGAGTTGATCGATGTGACGCTCGATGTACATGGATTGCCGTCGGAGATTCCGTCGTTGCTGGAGGGGCTGTCAACGGCGACCGGGCCGCTGAGGGGGGCCGAGGACGGCGTATCGGAGCGCTTGTTCGCGGAGTTGGTCAGTGAGTCCGAGCATGGTCGCCCCCACCGCAGGCTCGCTTCCCACGCGCTGCTCACGCAGCTCGTCGTATCCCTGGCGCGGCAGCGCGAGGGACCGTTGTCCGGGGGCGGGGCCCCCGCGCCGGCCTGGTTGCCGCGGTTGCTCGAACACATGGAACGCCACTACGCGCGGCCTCTCGGTACAGACGAGCTTGCGGCGGTGACTCACCTGTCCGCCGGGCACCTCCGTGAGCGGTTCCGGCAGGAGACCGGGATGACGCTGTCCGGGCATCTGCACCAGGTGCGCCTGCGGGCGGCGCGTGCCCTCCTCGCAACCACGGATCTGGCCGTAGGCGAGGTCCGTCGGGCGAGCGGCTTCGGCGACGCCTCACATTTCGCGCGCGCCTTCAGGGCGGCGGTCGGCTGCTCGCCGACCGCCTACCGAAACGCTAGGCGTTGACGAAGCGGTTGCCGCCGTCGCGGTCCTTGCCCCGGACGAGCCAGACGGGCCCGTTCTTGAGTACTCGAGCTGAGGTGTCGAAGTAGCGCATCGTGTAGCCGGCGCGGCGGCGGTCACTGGTGTTCGCGTCGGCCCCGTGGATGATCCGGCTGTCGTGCAACGATGCCTGGCCTCGGCCGAGTTCCAAGTACATGGCGTTGCTGGAGTCCACCTGGCTGATCTCCTCGCCGAAGGTGTATGCCTCGCCGTTCTCGATTGCGTGGTACGAGGAGAATCCGTTGCGCTGTGTTCCGGGTATGACGGCCATGCAACCGTTCTCACGGTCCACGTCGTCCAGAGCGAGCCAGACGGTGACGATGCGGGAGAAGTCGTTGAACTCGGCGTTCCAGAACGCGGAGTCCTCGTGCCAGGGCGTGGGCCGGCCGGTGAAGGGCTCCTTGGCGATGAAGTGGCTGGAGAACAGGCCGATGTCGGAACCGATGAGCGGCTCGACGAGGTCGGCGACCTCCGGGGCGAGAAGGAACTCCAGAAGGCGCGCGTCCTCCAGGTGCGGCTTGTCCAGTTCGTCGGTGCGCTTCGAGCCAGCGCCGGCGACGTGCTCCTCAAAGATTGCCGCGAGTCGCTCAAGCTGCTCGGGTGCGAAGACCTGCTGGTTGAAGCGGTGGTACCCGTCGTGCCGGTAGGCGGCGACCTCGTCCTCTGTCAGGCGGCCCATGGTGGTGCTCTCCTCCACGTAAGTCGGTGGGTCGGTGACCCCTCGCCGTAAGGCTGCCTCGCCCGGTCGGCGTGCGGTGTGCGCGAACGGGGCACGTCGTGTGCGTGGACGAGGCACCTCCCTCGCGGCTCGTCGCCTGCCGGTGCCGGTGCCGATCGCCGCAGGCCGTACGTCGGGGAGGTGGAACGAGGCGCTGTTGAGTCCGGCCGGTTTTCTGGTTTCGGTCGTCCGGGCTATGCTGCGCGGCCATGAGACTGGCGTTCTCCACCCTGGGATGCCCCGGGCTGCCGCTGCCCGAGGTTCGTGATCTGGCCGTGCGAACGGGATGGGCGGGGGTGGAACTCCTGTCCGCTCCTGACGAGCCCGTCCACGTGGGACTGACTACCGGTGAGCGGCGGGCGGCCCGGGCTGCGCTGGGCACGCAGATCAGCTTGGTCACGCTCAACTCGTACGTGTACTGCGGCACTTCGTCCGAGGGGGACGAAGAAGTCATCACCCGGCTGCTGGCGGAGGCGAGGCTCGCTGCGGATCTGGGAGCACAGGCGGTGAGGGTCTTTCCGGGCGGTGCCGGCCGTGGTGCGGACGCCCGGATGGCGGCGCGGCTCGAGGCCGCCGCGGAGCGGCTCCCGGACGGCACCGGGCTGTGGTTGGAGACGCACGACACCCATCGGACGGGGGCAGATGTAGCGGATCTCCTGGACCGGGTCGGCCACCCGCGTGTCCGTGCCATCTGGGATGTCGGGCATTCTGTGGCGGCGGGTGAGCGGTGGGAGGACACGCTTCGGGCGCTGGGCTCCCATCTGGCCCATGTGCAGCTGAAGGACGAGCGAACAGGTGACGCCTCTCCCATGCCGCTGGGCTCGGGGGACCTCCCGCTCTCGCCGCTCGTGCAGCGGCTCGCCCACGACGGATTCGCGGGATGGTTGTCGCTGGAGTGGGAGCGCAAGTGGCATCCGGGCGCTGCCCCGTTGGAGGGAGTGCTGGTGGACGCTCGCGCGTGGCTGGCGGGGACTCTTGCCGAGTGAGACGTTGGGGCCTGTGCCGGTGGCCGCTGTCAGCCGCCTCACCAGAGGCTTCGCACTGATTCCCGGATGACGAGATGCGTGCCGAAGACGGCCGAGTCCCGGCCCGAGCCCGGTGCCGCGGGCGCGAGGACGAGGCGGGCGGCGGCGCGGCCGAGTTCATCGAAGGGGAGGTGGACGGTGGTGAGCGGTGGCCACGTCTCCTGTGCGACGTCGAGGTCGTCGTAGCCGATGACGGATACATCACCGGGAACGGAGAGACCTGCCTCGCGGAGTGCGGCGAGGCAGCCAGCCGCCATGTAGTCGTTCTCGGCGAAGATCGCCGTCATACCGGCCTCCTCTGCCAGGAGCTCCTTGGTCCCCTGGTAGCCGGTGGCCCGGCTGCGCTCGCCGATCTTGACGAGTCGATCGTCGGCAGGGATGCCGAAGGACGCGAGGGCGGCGTCGTGACCGGCAGCCCGTCCCTCGCTGGTGGTGAAGCCGCGCGGACCGCGGACGAAGGCGATCCTCCGGTGCCCGCGGGAAAGCAGGTGCCCGACCGCGGAGGCCGAGCCGCCGGCGCGGTCGTAGTCGACGACAGTGATCGCTGAGTCGTCGCCGATGCCCGGGCGCCCACAGAAGACCAGCGGGAGTCCGCGGTCGGCGAAGCGCCGTGCCATGTCGGCCATGCCCGACCGGTAGGCGGGGGTGTCGTAGGCGCCGCCCGCCACGACGACGCCCTCGATAACCGGGTCGCCGACAAGGTTGTCGAGCATGGCCAGTTCGGTTTCCGCGGAGTAGCCGGTCGATCCGACGAGGCAGAAGTGCCCCGCACCTGCGGCCACCTGCTCGATGCCGGACACGATCTCGACGAGGAACTCCTGCCGGACGTCGTGGGCGACGACGGCGACCGTGGGGAACCGCCGCTCCGTGTCCCCGAGCCGGCGACCGCGCGCGTAGCCGAGGTCGCCCGCGGCCTCGACCACCCGGGCCCTGGTCTTCTCCGCGACCGGATAGGTGCCGGTAAGTGCGCGGGACGCGGTCGCCAGGGAAACCCCAGCCCGCTCAGCGACCTCGCTCAGCGTCGCCTTGCGCGCAGAGACCTGGCCATCCGATTCGAGGTTCGTCATGAAAACTTTTCTATCAGATTTCTGGAGTCGCACTCAACGCCTTCGCAGAAATGGCCCGCAAGCAGGCAGCGCACGACCCTTGACACCTGAAAACAAGCGGTTCTACGTTACACGCCAGTCAGTAAAGTTTTCGTCTACGACAGAAAGTTTTTCTATCCATGGTGATGCAGTCCACCTCGGAGCCCAGCCCGGGCTCCGCCGTCGCGGTGACACACCGTGCCGTCGTGTGCATGGACCGGCGACTCCAGCCGGCGGTCTTCCCCGAGTCGGTCCGGGCCCGCATCATCGCTGCGGCTCCACTCGTCGACCTCGCCGATCTGGACCAGTCTCCGGAACTCGCCGAGGCGACCGTGCTCTTCACCAGCTGGGGCGCGCCGCTGATCGACGACGCGGTGCTGGACCGGGCCCCCAAGCTGCGTGCCGTGCTGCACGCGGCGGGGTCGGTGAAGGACGTCGTCGGTCCGGAGGTCTTCGCCCGGGGACTGCTTGTGTCCTCGGCGGCCGGGGAGATGGCGGATCCGGTCGCGGCGGTCGCGTACGCCTTCATCACCCTGGCGGCGAAGAAGGCACTGACCCTCTCGCAGTCCTACCGCGAGGGGACGGTGGCGGCCCGGCACGACCGCCCCGACGTCGGTTTCGGTAACAAGACCATCGGCATCGTCGGCGCCTCACGGATCGGGATGGCGCTCATCCAAAGGCTGAGGGCCGACGGGCGGAAGGTCGTGCTGTACGACCCCTTCTGCTCGCCCGCCCTGGCCGCGGAGCTCGGTGTGGAGCTGACCGACCTGGACTCGCTCTGCGAGCGGTCGGACATCCTCTCGCTGCACGCGCCGATCCTGCCCTCGACCGTCCACATGATCGACGCCACCCGGCTGCGCCTGCTGCCCGACGGGGCCGCCGTGGTCAACACGGCCCGAGGCCGGCTCCTCGACACCGAGGCGCTGCTCGCCGAGACCGCGAGCGGCCGGCTGGCGGCGTACCTGGACGTCACCGATCCGGAACCGCTGCCCCCGGAGCACGGACTGCACCATCTCCCCAACGTGTTCCTGACACCGCACCTGGCCGGCACGGAGGGGGCCGACCTCGACGTGATGGGCCGCTTCGCCGCCGAGGAACTGCACCGGCTGGTCGCCGGCCTGCCGCTCCACGGCCTGGTCAGCGCCCACCAGCTCCCCCGACTCGCCTGATCCCGCCCGCCCGCTCCACCCGGACCGATTCCCGTCCGGTCTCCTGGCCGCCTGCTCACCCTCCGGTGCGTCGCGCACCGGCCCACCCGAACGCAAAGGGGCATGACAATGACGTCACTGGATCGCCGGACCCTCCTCAGAGGGGCGCTGGGCGCCTCGCTCGCCGCCTCCACGCTGGGACTGGCCGGCTGCGGGGGCGGCGGCAGCACGAAGAAGGACGGCTCCCTGTCGGTGCTCACACCCGTCTTCGCCACCACGCAGGGCAAGAAGATCCTCGAGGGCCGGATCGCCCAGGCTTACCGCGGCGCCTACCCGGGCGCGAAACTGCGCGTCGACTACAACACCTGGGACGTGCTGCCGGAGAAGATCTCCACCGGACTGGCCGGAGGCACGCTGGCAGACGTGGTCATGGTGGGCTTCGGCTGGATACCGCCGTTCGCCGCGAAGAACACCTTCGCCGAACTGCCTGCCTCGCTGACCGACGGGGCCGGCTACCTGGACCCGGTCGTCGCCCCGGCCCTGTACCTGGACAAGCCGTACGCCCGTCCTCTGGGCCTGGACCCTATCGTCGTCGCCTACCGCAAGGACCACTTCGCCCAGGCCGGCATCACCGCCACCCCGAGAACCCTGGACGACCTGCGCGCGGCCGCGAAAGAGCTCACCCGGAGCAAGAGCGGCGGCGGCTTCGAGCGGGCCGGCATCGACATCTCCTCCGTCAACCTCCGCCAGCTGTGGGTCAGCACCCTGGACGCCTCCGGCGGCCGGATGTTCGACGAGGCCGGTACGAAGGTGCTCTTCGACGGCGCGCCGGGCGTGAAGGGCCTGGAGTTCATGGCGGGCCTGGTCACGGACAAGTCGACGTCGCTATCGTTCCGCAGCACCACCCCGCTCCAGTCCCTGCTCAAGGGCAGCAGCTCGATGATGCCGACTGCGGCCTCGGCAGTCGGGCAGGTCGCCGTCGAACTGGGCGGCGGCAGCGCGGACCTCGACAACGTCGGCTACTTCGTGATCGAGGACACCAAGCCCTCGATGTTCGTCGGCGGCACGCTCGTCGCCGTCAACAAGCGGTCGAGGAACCAGGAAGCGGCCGTCGCGTTCGTCGAGGAGGTCACCGCCAAGAAGAACTCCCTGGCAGTCACCGACCCCAACGGCTACATCCCCCCCTACGCCGACGTCGCCGCCGACACCTCGGTCCGCAATCCCGCCGCCCCGCTGATCCGCGACCACCTCAAGGACTCCGTCAACGAGGGCGGCTCACCGGCCTGGATGGAGATCCGCACGGTGGTCAACCCCGCCATCGAGGGCGTGCTGACGGGCAAGGACTCCGTCGACAAGGCGCTGGACTCACTGCTCGGGCAGGCCGAGGACGCGATCGGGCGCCTCTGATGAGCACCCTCGAGAAGGTTCCCACCGGCAGCCGCGCCCCCTCCCGCCACGACCTGATGCGCGGCCAGCGACGGGCCGGCCTGCTATTCGCCCTGCCCGGCACCCTGCACGTCGGTCTGTGGATCGGCCTCCCCGTCGTCGCGGCGTTCGTCCTCAGCCTCACCGACTACGACGTGTTCACCACCCCCGGCTTCGTCGGCCTCGACAACTACGCCGAAATCTTCACCGACGGCGGGTTCCTGCGCAGTCTGTGGACAACGCTGCTCTACGCGGTCGGCACGGTCCCCGTCACCATGGCGATCTCCCTGGGCCTCGCGGTGCTGCTCAACCAGGGCATGCGCGGCCAGGGCTTCTTCCGGACCGCGATCTACCTGCCGCAGATCACCGCCACCGTCGCCGTCGCCCTGATCTGGAGCTACATCCTCCAAGTCGACGGTCTGGCCAACGAGATCCTGGGCAGCGTCGGCATCGCTCCCGTCGCCTGGCTCAACGACCCCTCGGTGGCGCTGGTCTCGGTCATCCTGATCAGCATCTGGCAGGGCCTCGGCTTCAACACGCTCATCTACCTGGCGGCCCTGCAGGGCGTGCCCGGCGACCTGTACGAGGCCGCGGCGATCGACGGGGCCGGCCCGTGGCGAAAATTTGTCGATATCACCGTGCCGCTGCTGCGCCCCGCCACGTACTTCGTCCTGATCACCGCCACGGTCGGCGCGTTCCAGGCATTCGACCAGGTGTATGTCCTGACGCGGGGCGGGCCGGCGTACGCCACCACCCTCACCACGTACGAGATCTACAACACCGGCTTCTCGGACTTCCGGCTTGGCGTCGCCTGCGCGCAGTCGGTGGTCCTGCTGGTCGCGCTGATCGTGCTGACGGCAGTGAACACACGCACGATGGGAGAGTCCCGCGATGGCCACTGAAGCCTCTCCCGCGGCGGTCCGAGCGGTTCGGCCCCAGAAGTCCGCGCCCCCGTCGGCCGCGCATGACCGGCCTCAGCAGACCCGTCGGCGACGCAGCCGGCGCGACGGCTCGCCCGTGGCCAGGATCGCCGGGTTCTGGCTGCTCGCCATGGTGTCGATCCTGATGGTCACACCGTTCGCATGGATGGTCCTCTCCTCGCTGCGGGACCCGTCGCAGGCCGCGTCCGGCGCGCTGATCCCGGACTCCCCGCGCTGGAGCAACTACCTGGACGCGCTGCGGGCAGCGCCGTTCGTGACCTACGCGCGCAACAGCTTCTTCATCGCCGCCGGGCACACCGTCATCAACGTCGTGCTCGCGTCAATGGCTGGGTACGCGCTCGCGCGGCTGCCGTTCCGGGGCTCCAAGATCCTCTTCTTCGGCTTCATCGGCGCGATCATGATCCCGATGTACACAATCGTCGTGCCGCAGTTCATCCTCGTCCGGTCGATGCCCCTCTTCGGCGGCAACGACATCCTCGGACAGGGGGGCACCGGCTGGCTCGACTCCTGGTGGGCGCTGATCATCCCCGGGGCGATGAGCCCGGTCTCGGTCTTTCTCTTCAGGCAGTTCTATCTGGGCGTACCGCGCGAACTGTCGGAGGCGGCCCGGATCGACGGGGCGAACGAGTTCGTGATCTGGGCGCGGATCGTCACCCCGCAGATCCGTCCGGCGATCATCACCGTGGCCCTATTGACCTTCCAGACCGGGTGGACGAACTTCCTGTGGCCGCTGCTCGTCACCGGCCGGGAGGACCTGCGGGTCCTTCAAGTTGGCCTCGCCTCGTTCCAGCAGGAGAACACCACCCAGTGGGAACTGCTCATGGCGGGCACCGCGATGGCAACCCTCCCGATGATCGTCCTCTTCGTCCTCGCTCAGCGGTACTTCGTCAACAGCCTCGCGCACGTCGGCATCAAATGACGCCGCGCGCCTTTCCCGCGCCCCCTCCTCACCCGCACCCCCGCCCCCCGGAGGTTCCGCACATGTCCGAGCACCGCAGGCCCGGCCTCACCCGCCGCCATGTTCTCGCGATGGGCGCAGTGACCGCCGCATCCGCCACCGTGTACGCCCTCGTGCCCGGCGCCACGACCGTCGACGCAGCGGCCGGCCGGCGCACACCCCGGCCGCGTCGTAACGGAGAGCCGAGAGTCCTCGTCACCGACGGGCACCTCGCGGCCATTCGCGCCAACCTCACCGATCCGGTGATCGCACCGCGCTACGAAACGCTCATACGGGCCGCGCAGCTCGACACGGACGGCACGCTCTCCGGCGGTGTCTACAGCCTGCCCGTCAAGAGCGCCATCGAGGCCGGCGCATTCCTCTACCTGGTGCACCGGGAGGAAGCCACCGGCCGGAAGGCCGTCGCCCAATTGCGGAACTTCCTCGCCACCTTCAAGCCGTTCCCGCACACCGCGTCCGTCTCCGAGGTGCGAAGGACGGGCACCACGCTGTTCACGGCGGCATTGGTCTACGACTGGTGCTACGAGCTGATCGGCGACAAGGACAGGCAGGTGTTCATCGGGGCGATGAAGCGACTTGCGGAGAACCAGGGGGTGGGGTTCCCGCCCGACCGGCTCAGCTCGGTCACCTCCCACGCCACCGAGTACGAACTGCAACGCGACCAACTGGCCGCCGGCATAGCGGTGTACGACGAGGACCCGGAGATCTTCGACCTGGTCTCGGCACGCATCCGCGAAGAGTTCGTGCCGGCCCGGAACTTCTTCTATCCCACCGGCCGCCACCACCAAGGCGATTCCTACCAGGGCATCCGCCTGGTCCCGGACATGATCGCCACCGTCCTCTACGACCGGATGGGGTCCGACGCGGGCTACCTCCCGTCGCAGCAGGACCTGGTCACCGACTGGATCCACCAACGCCGGCCCGACGGTCAGCTCATACGCTCCGGCGACACCTACCAGAGCACCTACCACCCCCTCGGCAGGTACTGGAGCGACCCGCCCACCGTCGCGTCCATGCTCCTGTCCACGGCCCACTACCGAAACCGGTGGCACCAGGACCTGCTGCTCAGCCAACTCGAGCACGGTTACGTCCCGCGCGCCGAGGAAGCCCTGTTCTTCTGCCTGTTCCACGACCCCGCACTGCCGCGCAAGGCTGCCTCCACCCTGCCCCTCACGCGGCTCAGCCCTCGACCTCTGGCGGGGATGACGGCCAGGACCGGCTGGGACGAGGGACCCGACGCCGACACCGCGATCGCCCACATCCACATCGGCGGCCACAACTTCAGCAACCACGCGCACCTGGACGCCGGCGCCTTCCAGATCTACTACCGAGGCGCGCTCGCCCTGGACTCCGGCGTCTACGAGGGCCGCAACGGAGGCTGGGCCTCCCCTCACGACCTCAACTACAACAAGCGCACCATCGCGCACAACGCGCTGCTCGTCCACGACCCCGCCGAGAGCTTCCGCTTCTACACCACACCGGTCTCCAACGACGGCGGCCAGCGCTTCCCGGCCGGCGCAAAGGAGGCACGGAACCTAAAAGAGCTGCTCGACCCGGCCAACGGCTACGAGAACGCCACCGCCGCGGCCAGCTGGGCAGGCCCCGACCGCGACAGGCCCGCGTTCAGTCACATCAAGGGGGACATCAGCGCGGCGTACGGGCCCAAAGTGCGCTCCTGCACCCGCTCGTTCGTCTTCGTCAACCACGGCGAGGAGGGCAGACCGGCCGCGCTGCTCGTACGGGACTCCCTCACCACGAGCGACTCGTCGTTCCGTACCGCCTTCCTGCTGCACAGTGCGGAGGAGCCTCGGGTGGACGGGGCCAGGGTGGACGTGGCCCGCACGGACCCCGGATACAG
The DNA here is from genome assembly GCF_053617235.1 of Streptomyces sp. NPDC055749. Taxonomy (NCBI): domain Bacteria; kingdom Bacillati; phylum Actinomycetota; class Actinomycetes; order Kitasatosporales; family Streptomycetaceae; genus Streptomyces; species Streptomyces sp. NPDC055749. Next base: position 39,585 of record NZ_JBSHFH010000017.1, read on the forward strand.
CGGGCGGCTGCGGATGGAGACGCTCTGGCCGAGCGGGAACCGGATCACCACGACGGGAGGCCCGGGCCGGGAGTTCGAGGTCGACGGGACGAACTACCCCAACCCCCTTCCCGTCAACTCCTCGACCGACCCCGGCGCCTGGCGGGTGGAGGTGAGCCCGGCCATGCAGGGGACCCGTACCGAGTTCCTGCACGTCCTGCAGCCGCACGCGGCGGACACCGAGCCGTTCCCCGTCGAGACCTTCCAGGCCGACGGCGCGGTCCTGGTCCGCGTCCACCGCGCACTGACGCTGTTCGGCGACCGGGCGGGGGCGCTGCAGCGCACGGTGGGGTTCACGGTCGGTGAGGAGAGCGGAGAGCGGACCTCGTTCCTCGCCACGGACCTGCACCGCTCCGGCTGGACGCTCACCCGCCGCACCGGCGGCGGACGGTGGCGGCCGGTGCGCGGGCAACTGCGCCGCGGCAACATCCTGTACGCCGACCTCACCCCGGGCTCCTACCGGCTCAGCCGCTGACGAGAAGGCATCATGACGCACCGCATCTTCTACAACACCCACCACGCCCCGGCCGGCGCTTTCGCCTCGTTCACCCTCGGGCACCGAGGGGCGAGCGGCGGACTCGGCCTCGAACTCGCCGGCCCGGCCGGTGACAACGTGTGGATCGGCGCGGAGTCCGCGGACGGCTCACGCTTCGAGGCTCTGCCGTTCTTCACGCCGTCGCCGGACGACCGGGTACGTTTCGGCGGAGCCGGCGACGCCCCCGGAACCGGCCTCGGCACCGAGGCGCAGGGCATGCTCGGACCGTTGGCCGAACGCCCGCTGACCGCCTTCCCCGACGCGGGAATCAGCCGGGAGACCACCGCGGGCCGCGACACCTGGCGCGCCGGGGACCTCACCTTCACCGTGTGGTCCCCCACCGGCCCGCTGCCCGACCCGGACCGCGCCGACGCCGACGCGCTGCGGGCAGCCTATGTCCCGGCCGTCTTCGCCGAGGTCACCCTGGACAACACCGCGGGCAGCCGGCGGCGCCGGCTGTTCTTCGGCTACCAGGGCACGGACCGCACCCGTGGGATGCGCCACCTGGAGACCGCCGGCGCGGTCACCGCCGGGGTCGGCCAGGGCCGCACGACCGCGCTGGCCACCGGCGACCCCGGGGTGCGGTCGGCGATCGGTCTCGACCTGGAGGACATTGTGGGGTCGCCCGACGGCGAGAACTGGGGCTTCGGTCTCGGGTCGGCCGGAGCACTGGTCGCCGACGTGCCCGCCGGGGAGCGGCGGACGCTGCGGGTCGCGGTCTGCTTCCACCAGGCGGGCACGGTGACCACCGGATTGGAGGCCTCCTACCTCTACGGTCGCTGGTTCCCTCGCATCGAGGACGTCGCGTCCTACGCGGTCAGCCGGTTCGCCGAGCTGACGGCCCGCTGCGAGCGCGACGAGGCGACGTTCGCCCGGGCAGAGCTGAACGACGACCAGCAGTTCATGCTGGCGCACGCACTGCGCGGCTACTTCGCGTCCACCCAGGCGCTGGACGCCGGCGGGGCACCTCTGTGGGTCGTGCACGAGGGCGAGTACCGAATGATGAACACCTTCGACCTCACCGCCGACCATGTGTTCTTCGAGGCGCGGCAGAACCCCTGGGTCATCCGCAACGTCCTCGACCAGTATGCCGACCGCTACTCCTACGAGGACACCGTGCGGCTCCAAGGCTCCGGCTCAGAACACCCCGGGGGTATCGCCTTCACCCACGACATGGGGTTCGCGAACGCCTTTTCGCCGCCCGGTGTTTCCTCTTATGAGAGGTGGGGCAGCCATGGGCTGTTCTCACAGATGTCCCACGAGCAACTGGTGAACTGGGTGCTTTGTGCGGGTGTCTACGCCCATGCCTCGGGTGACACTGCCTGGCTGGAGGAGCGCCTGCCGGTGCTGGCCCGGTGCCTGGAAAGTCTGGTCAACCGCGACCACCCCGATCCGGCCCTCCGTGACGGGGTGATGAGCCTGGACGGCAGCCGCTGCGGGACCGGCGCCGAGATCACCACGTACGACAGCCTCGATGCGTCTCTCGGCCGAGCCCGGCGCAGCGCCTACCTCGCGGTGAAGACCTTTGCGGCGTATGTCTGGCTCGGAGGCGTTCTCGATCCCGACGCGGCGGCCGTCGCCACCGCCCAGGCTCGCCGCTGTGTGGACACCGTCCTGGCGCACCGCACGCCCGACGGGTTGATCCCGGCACTCCTCGAGCGTGGAGCCCCCGGGGTCACCGTGCCGGTCATCGAGGGCTTGGCTCACCTGTGGGCTGCGGGACGCACCGACGCCGTGGCGCCAGACGGTCCCTACGGCGATCTCGTCGCGGCCCTGCGCGCGCACGTGGACGCCGTCCTGGTGAAGGGGACGTGCCTCTTTGACGACGGTGGCTGGAAGCTGTCGGCGACCAGCGACAACTCCTGGCTGAGCAAGATCTACCTCTGCCAGTTCGTCGCCCGGCACCTGCTCGGCCGCACCGCCGACGCCGTCGACCGGGCCGCCGATGCGGCTCACCGGGCCTGGCTGCTGCACCCGGAGCACTCCGTCTGGGCCTGGAGCGACCAGATGCTCGCGGGAGAGGTCATGGCCAGCCGCTACTACCCGCGCGGTGTCACCGCCGCGCTGTGGCTGGAGGAGGCGGCTCGCTGACTCCCGCCCGCATCCGACACCTCTCACATAAGGACACACATGAACAAGTACGCCCTAGCCCAGCCGGCGCCGGAGCACCGGGCCCAGCCACCTCGCTTCGGGGTCAACTATGTGCCCAGCAGGAACTGGTGGTACTGCTGGAACGACTGGGACGCGGAATCCGTCCTGGACGACCTGCGCGCTCTGGCCGGTCTGGAGCTCGACCACATCAGGATCCAGCTGATCTGGCCCGTGTTCCAGCCCAACCCCGCCTTCGTCAGCACGGCCGCCCTCGGCCGGCTGCGCGAACTGCTCGACCTCGCCGACCGCCCCGACACCGGCCTGGACGTGATGGTGAGCGTCCTCGACGGCTGGCTCAGCGGCTTCACGTTCGAGCCGGTGTGGGTCAGGGGCCGCAACATGATCACCGACCAGGACGTCGTGGCGGCCGAACTGCACCTGCTCGAGGCGCTAGCCGACACCGTGGCGGACCACCCGCGGTTCCTGGGCTTCGACCTCGGCAACGAGATCTCGGTCATCACCGACGGGACACCCCCCGCCGAGGGCGACCGTTGGGCCGCCAGGCTGCTCGACCATTGCGCCCGGATCGCACCGGGCGGCTTCCACGTCAACGGCCTCGACCACCGGCCCTGGCTGCACGGCGACGTCTTCAGCCCCCAGGGCGCGGCCACCAGCGGCAACGCCAGCGTCTTCCACAGCTATCCCTACTGGACGGGGGTCCTCGAACATTGGGGCCCGGACGGCACCGGGACCCTCCACCTCGGCGAGTTCATGGCCGAGCTGGCCGGGGCGTACGCGCCGGGCCCCGGACGCGCCAAGTGGCTGCAGGAGTTCGGCGCCTCCCCGGTAGAGCGCCCGGACGCGTCCATCCCCGACTGGGCCCGCACCTTCGTCCGCAACACCCTGTCGTCGTCGGACGTGTGGGGCTGCACCTGGTGGGGCAGCCACGACATCGACCGCAGCCTCACCGGCTTCGATCCCTACGAGTACGAGCTGGGCCTGCTGACGGTCGACAACGAGGTCAAACCGGTGGGAGCCGCGCTCGCCGAGCTCGTCGCGGAGCTCCGGCGGGAGCCACCCCATCCGCTGACCCGGACCACCGCGCTGGTCCTGACGAAGGGCGCCGAAAACATGGACGCGGCCGACCGGTTCTTCCGCTGCATCGAAGACGGCGTCCACCCGGCCCTCGTCACCGCCGAGCGGGCGCACGACGAGGCTCACCTGGCACAGCGGGGCATCACCCAGGTTCTGGGTGACTGAGCCTCCTTCATCCTGTCCTGGAGGGTGAACTGGGCTGGTCGGCGGGTGTGGTGACGAGACGGTGCCCCTGATCGTTGGCGTGCTGATTCCACAGCGGAAGAACGAGACGTTCTCGCAGCTCGGAGCGGTTTCGGGAAACCCCAGACCACCGCCTGGCGGTAAGTCGACGAGACGCTGGACGTCCCCGCGGCCTGGCACCCGGCCTCCACGAAGCCCTCACCGGCCTCGGGGAAGGCCCAACGTCATCGTTGACGGCACCTTGATCCCCATCGACCGCATCGGCGCCGACGAGCCGTACTACTCGATGAAGCACCGTCGGGACGGCATGAACGTGCAGGTCATCGCCCGCCCCGACGGCACACCGCTGTGGTTCTCCCGCGCAATGCCCGGCCGCACCCACGACCTGACCGCCGCGCGTGCCCACGGCAGCGGCCGGGCCTGCCTCACCCAGCAGATCCTGGTCCTCGCCGACCGCGCCTACCAAGGTGCCGGCGCCACCAGCCGAACCCCCTACTACTACCACCACCGCGAACAGCCAGAGCATTATCGGCAGTTCAACCGCGACCACGCCCGGCTGAGAGCTCCCGGAGAACGCGCCTTCGCGCAGCTGAAGTCCTGGCGACTGCTGGGGAGAGCCAGATGTTCCACCCGTCGCGTCGGCAGCATCGTATAGGCCATCCATATGCTAATGACCTGCGACTATTCAGGATGAAAGAGGCTCACTGGATCCTCATGTACATTCTCTGACCCGGCCGCACAACGACGACCGGGCCCGCGACGGCAGGAACAACGGCTTCACGATCACGCACACCTCGTCCGGAGAAATCCAACTTCCCCGTACTCCCCCAAATGAGAGCCACACCGTATGCCAGCCGCAGACTCCCTCGCACCTCATACTGAACTTTCTTTGGAGGCGCGCGGCATCGAGAACGGCTAAGGCAATCCTGGCACCAGAAATGACATAGTGTAAGCAAATGATGTGCGATGAAGCTGTCAGGTTCGACGTGGCAACGACGGCTGGCTGGTACTCGGCTGTGGCGGGACTCCTGGCAGGCTTCGCGCTTCTAGCTATTCCGCTGACCGTTGATCAACAGTCATCAGGAAAACACACCTTTGAGGACAGGCGAAGCGGGGATGGGGTTGCTCTATTCGTTTCCGCATTCTTCGCGCTGCTGATCCTTAGCTTCACCTTCGCCGTGATCGCTGGATTTTCTTCCGAAGGTATCGCTCGGGCTGTCGCCGCGCATGAGCTCCAGCTCAACGGCGCGGTGTTCGGGTTTGCATCGCTCTTGCTGCTACTCGGAGTGAAGACCTTGCTTCAGCTCCGCAGCCGTGATTCGGGTGCCTTCGAGTCAGGGCAGCGTCTGATCGTTAACGCGGCCGGACTTTACGGTCCGATTGTCGTGCTTGCTTTCCAGTTCAGGGATGCGCTCGACGTCGAAACCTACCGAGCTGCACCTAACAACCCAGTCGGCGGCGCAGAGTGTGCCCATGAGGTTTCCGACGGGGTATGGATTAATCTGGTGATTGCACTGATCGCAATCGCCGCCTTGATTGCGATGGCCGTGTCGGGCCAGCGTTTGCCGCGTCAAAATGGCCTTGCCCTCTTCGCCGGCCAAGTTACGTTGGGCTTCGCTGTCGCCGTAGCGCTGTGGACGACCATGGTCGTCTCGTTCCTGCCGGTTGACTTCGTCACTGGCGCGCTACTGGAGCACCTGACTCTCGGTGTCACCGCGGTCGGCTGCATCGCCTTCGGCGCTGCCGCTCGACTGTCGGCTTGAATGCCGTCGTGCTGGCGCAACAGCCCGGACAGCAACAGCGCTCCCGCTTGGCCAGACGCGGAGCCTCCGCTCGCGTCGCCCTTGCCAGCTTTAGCGGGAAGGAGTCGACATGCCCGCGCGTCGGATCACCTTTCCTAATGGTATGGGGCAATATGTCCGGACTGTAGCTTCTGTTTCTTGGTGACCTTGAAGGAGTGCTGGTGGACCTTGCGTTTCTTCGTCCCCTGTATGAGGTGTCGGGGCCTGTCGTGTCGGTGCATCTGGACACCACCCGTGCGGACCAGGACGCGGACAGACGTATCGAGATCCAGTGGCGGCATCTGAGACAGGAACTCGAGCACCAGGGCGCGGACAGCCAGACGCTCGATGTCATTGGAGCGCAGGTAGGCGGTGCGCCCGAGGTGGTGGGTCTGCAAGGGGAGTCCCTATTTGCAACCCAGGGTCGTCTGCTTGGTGCGTACACTCTGGCGGCTCCACCTTTGCGGAACAGAGCAGTATTCGGGCCAGTGGCCGACGCCTTCGACACGGTGCTCGACTACGACCGGCAGCTTCCCCATGTCGTGGTGGCCATCGATCGGCAGGGCGGCGACATTGACGCATACGAGGCGGGGACTCTGGATGCCGCGGCTAGCCGTTCCTATAGCGGCAGTACATTGCACATCACTCGAGTCAAGGCCGGTGGGCCGTCGAAAGCCTCATACCATCGCAGGACAGAGAACGTGTGGTCCGCGAACGCGGCAGGTGTGGCAGAGGAGATTGCCGCCGCTGTTGAGGCGGTGGACGCAGCCGTGGTTTTCATCGGCGGCGATGTCAAGGCAACTGCGGCCCTGCGTGACCAGCCGGTGTTGCAGCGTGCAGGCCTCACTCTCGTGGACGTCTCTGGAGGCCGTGGCGGGGAAGACGCACAGGAGTCTCTACGCCGATCGGTTGACGAAGCCCTTGCTGCCGCCTCCCGGCGCTCACACGACGACACGTTTGCCAGTTTCAGGCAGAGCGCGGCATCGGGCGCTGCCGTGTCCTCAATCCCGGCGGTGGCCGAGGCCTTGGCCGACGGACGAGTGAGTACCTTGTTGCTCTCCTCTCACTTCCCCCAAGGCCTGTTGAAATGGTCTGCCGCATCCGAACCACTGGTGGTGGCAAGTGCCCGGGAAGCCCTCGCTGACAAGGCAGCAGAAGCGTTCGAGATGAACGCAGCAGCCTTGTTGCTCCGCGCGGCCGTACTCAGCGACGCCCACTTCACCGAGATTCCCGCAGGGCAGGGCGACGTGGTGGACGGCACCGCTGCCCTCCTGCGCTACTGACCGACCTGACCTCGGCAACTTCTTGCCGCCGCAGTTCCCATCCCCCGCAAGCTGTTTGAGACAGCACATGAGCTAGAGGAATCCGATGACCGCAGATGCCTCCGCCGAGACGCTCGGCGTCCACTCCGAGGTCGGCCGACTGCGTAAAGTTCTGGTCTGCGCTCCTGGTCTCGCGCACCGGCGTCTGACACCGACCAACTCCGACGACCTGCTTTTCGATGACGTGATGTGGGTAGAGAACGCCCAACGCGACCACGCAGACTTCGTCAACAAGCTCACCCAGCGCGGCGTCGACGTCGTCGAACTTCACGATGTTCTGGCTCAGACCATGAACGTCCGCGAAGCCAGGGACTGGCTCCTGGACCGGAAGATCGTCCCTAACGAGGTCGGCCTGGGCCTCGTTGACGACGCCCGCTCTTTCCTGGAAACCCTCGAGACCAAGAAGCTGGCCGAGTTCCTCATCGGCGGCCTTGCGACCACTGACCTGCCGGATGACTTCCGCTCCGGCTATCTCGCACTCGCGCAGGAATCGAGTGGCGCGCGCGAATACCTCATGCCGCCGCTGCCCAACACCCTCTATACCCGCGACACTACGTGCTGGCTGTACGGCGGCGTCACACTCAACCCGTTGTACTGGCCCGCCAGGCATGACGAGACCCTCCTCATGAAGGCCATCTACGCCTTCCACCCCGACTTCAAGGGCTCCACCGTCTGGTGGGGCGACCCCGAGAAGACCTGGGGCCAGGCCACCTTCGAAGGCGGCGACATCATGCCTGTCGGCAACGGCGTCGTTCTCATGGGGATGAGCGAGCGTACCTCGCGCCAGGCCATCACCCAGGTCGCCAAGGCACTGTTCGAACAGGGCGCGGCACAGCACGTCATCGTGGCCGGAATGCCCAAGCTGCGCGCGGCGATGCATCTGGACACCGTGTTCACCTTTGCCGACCGCGACATCGTCACGCTGTACCCGCACATCATGAGCGCCGTCCACACCTTCTCGCTCCGTCCGAGTGACAAGGCGCCTGGACTGGACGTGACCGATGAGGGCTCGACTCCCTTCGTAGACGTGGTCGCCCGAGCACTCGGCCTGCCCGAACTGCGAGTGATCGAGACGGGTGGAGACGTGTACGCCTCCGAGCGCCAGCAATGGGACAGCGGAAACAACGCTGTCGCCCTTGAGCCCGGTGTGGTCTTCACTTACGACCGGAACACACAGACAAACACGCTGCTGCGCAAAGCCGGAGTGGAGGTCATCACCATCGTGGGTGCTGAACTCGGCCGGGGACGCGGCGGAGGACATTGCATGACGTGCCCGCTGATCCGCGAGCCCGTCACCTTCTGACACCTCCCGGGCCGTTTCACCCTCCAACTCCCGGATACCCAGTACGCGCTCGCCGACAGCCGATAACAGCGAAGGGCTTTCGCCGGCGGGCCTTCTTTCTCACCTCGGCGCGGCTTGCCCGTACCTTCTGGAGACGTCATGTCGTCGCTGCACCTGGACGATGCGCTGCTGCTGTTTTTCGCCCTTTTCGCGCTCTACAGCCCCATTGCGGCACTCGCGTCCTACCTCCCCTACATGGAGGGCTACAGTCGCTCTGACCAACGCAAGCTGGCCTGGCAGCTCTTCGTCAACACCACCATTCTCATGCTCGCGGCCCTCTGGGTCGGCGAACCGCTCCTTGAACTCCTCGGGCTCAGCACAGCCGCGCTCTCGGCCACCGGGGGCATCGCACTGCTCCTGGCAGCAGTTCCCATGATGACTGGTCAAACCGCAACGGCCGTCGAACCTGTCTCCGACAGCCCCGCCGCCAAAGACCGGCCCGCGGTGCCGCCGTGGAGGTCGATTGCCTTCACTCCCCTCACCTTCCCCCTCACCTTCGGCGGCACCACCTTTGGCTTCTTCGTCGCGTACCGAGCTGAAGCCCCCAGTACGACCGCGGCCGTCGGCCTCACCATCGCCGGCCTTGCCTACGCGGCCCTCACCGGCATCACGCTCGCCTTGGCCGGCCGCCTCACCCACCGCATTACGGCCTCCACCACTGCCCTTCTGGAGAAGGTCGCGGGCATCCTCCTGACCGCCATCGCAGTTACTCTCATCGCGAGCGGCGGCACCCGGCTCATCGTTGACGTCATCGACAGCCTCTGAACCTGACAGCATCCAGGCACGTCCCCTGCCTGCTCAGCGCTTCCTCTGGTCCCAACTGATCATCTCGCGCGTCACCATCAGGTGGTCCGCAGCCCTCTTCACTCGCTTACTGAGACCCGAAGGGATGTACCCGCGAGAGGCCCGAAGCTTCCCGGCTCTGCTGAACCGACCGTGGATCCGCTCTGTCAACTGCCCGTTCCGTCCAGTGCAGCGTTCTCCCGCGTACGGCAAGAGGAGGGTTCTGCACTTACGAGGTAGTCACGGCACGCTGTACCGAGAAGACCGGCCACCTCCTTGCCTCGTGCGTCAGAGGCAACGAGCAATCCATTCCGGTAGCCCCAGTCCGTGTTGCTCCAAGGTCACGGAAACCCAGCACGAAGTCACCAAGCGCATCGCAGTTCAAGGCCACATAGCACGCCGGCTCCGACGCCTCGATGTGTGCGGCCGCGCTGACGAAGATCACCCGGCCTATGGCTTGATGGTCGTGTCGAACGCCCGATGACCAAGACCGAGGACGTCAGAAAGGTGCTTAATCGTCGTCGGCGCAATGTCGATAGCCGGGTCATGCTTGGTCATCGTGCTCCCCTCATCCGCTCTGATACGACACTCAGAAGGCAAGTGGTGCCAGCTACAAGATCATCCGGCATTGCCCGATGGTGGCACTGGGCCCGCGCCTGACCGTACGGGCGACTGATCTCGCGTGGAGGCGTGCGCGGAATGCTAGGACCCACGAAAAGAAACCACACATCGAACCAGCACCCGGTTCACAGGGGACGCAGCACTCGGTCAGCTCGCCGCCGAGCGGCAGGCGAATCGTGGCTGGACAGAATGCGGGACGCCTTGTGGCGGGGAGGTCCTCGGCCTCAGTCCCCGCAGAGCAGGCAGGACGCACCTTATGGCCAACTCCTGGACGCGGGTGAGGTGCTGGGTCTCACATTGCGCATCGGCGAACTACTCCTGGCCAGCGGACAAGGTGCCGAAGACGTCGAGGCCGCCATGCTCGGGATCACCAGCGCCTATGGCCTGCACCAGTGCGAACCTCAGGTGACGTTCACCATGCTGTCCATCAGCTTCCAGCCGGACACACACCCAGTTCCCCTAACAGCAACCCGAACCGTACGCCGCAGGGCGGCGAACCACAGCCGACTAGAAGCCACCCACCGGCTGGTCGATCGCATCGTGCACGGCGAATACGACGTCCAGACTGCCAAGACGCGACTGACACAGATCCGGAACGACGCCAGCCCCTACCCTCCATGGGCTGCATCCTTGGCCGCAGGGTGCTTGGCCGGCAGCGCGAGCCTGCTGGTAGGGGGACACTGGAGTCTGCTCGCGGTCGTAGGATTCATGACCGCCTTCTGCGCGGCCGCCGCAGGCGACCGTCTCGCGGCCCTGCTGGCACGCTACGGAGTGCCAGAATTCTACCAGTTCGTCGCAGGCGCCCTGCCCGCCTCCATCAGCGGAGTACTCCTGGCTGCGGCCGGAGCCGGCTTGCAGGGATCTTTCGTGATCACAGGCGGACTCTACGCACTCCTTCCCGGCCGGGCACTGGTCGCAGGAGTCGAAGACGGACTGACAGCGTTCTACTTAACGGCCGGCGCGCGACTGCTGGAAGTCTTCTACCTCGTCACGGGAATCGTACTGGGGGTACTCGCTGTCCTCCCGCTGGCACACTACCTGGGCGCTGAACTCCGCCCAGAGGAGAGCTTCGGACGCAACTCCCTGCCCATACTGCAGCTGATCGCTGCAATGCTGGTGTCCGCAGCGCTGGCAGTGCTCCTGCAATGCCCTCGCGATGTCCTGCTGCCGGTCACCGCGAACGGCGCGGCAGGCTGGGCTGTCTTCGGTGCTCTCAACGGCCAGGCAGGCCTGGATCCGGTCACGTCAACCGGAACGGCCACGATGTTGGTTGGCCTGTTCGGGCAGCTCATCGCACGGCGTAGAGGCACGACCTCCCTGATCTACGTGACAGCCGCACTGGGCCCTCTTCTTCCTGGCTCAGCCGTCTATCTGGGGCTTCTCGGTTTTATCCAGGGGCGCACCACGCAAGGCCTGACCGAACTGAGCCGAGCCGTGGCCCTTGCTCTGGCCCTTGCAATCGGAGTCCATGCGGGTCGCGAAATGGCCCGGCTTGCCGAACGGGTACCCGTCTACGTCGGTCGCGTCCGCGATGCCGCCCAGCAGACCCGAGGGTACTGAGCCGGCCAGGCCAAGCACCTCACTAGCGATTCGCCCCCGACCTGTCTTACTCGCGGTCGCCCCGCCGAGACCGGCGTTGCCGACAGAACGAGTACAGCCAGGACCCATGATTCAACGGCTGTCCTGGCCTTCCATGACATGGAACGCTGCGGTCAGCGAGCTCGGCCCCCTGCCGTCCCGGCATACGCCGCCCGCTTCTTCAGCCGCTGAGAGACCAAGGCCGGACCGCGGAGCCTCGTGTGCTGCACGGCGGACGAGCGGAGATGACAGACGATGGCGACTGAGAGCGGACAGCGCAAGATCCTTGTAGGCGGACAAGTCAGGTCCTGATCTGCGGACAGTTGATCTCCCTTTCCGCGGACCCATTCGTGTCGATTCCGAACAGGTGATCCCTCCGGGGGTTGGTTCGGTGCTGCCTGGCAGCGAACCAACTCATCTCCGGAGGGATCGTGAAGAAGTCTGACAGGGAGATCATGGAAATCTTCGAGGCTCTCGACGCCACCGAGTGCGCGCATTCGGCGGCTGCGCTGGCGGGGGTCGATCCGAAGACCGTGCGCCGGTACGCACGAATGAGGGACGCGGGTCGTCCCACCGGTGGTCCGGTGAGCCGGCCGAAGGTGATCGACCCGTTCATGCCGAAGATCGAGGAGTGGGTCGAACGCTCGCAGGGCACGGTGCGGGCCGACAAGCTCCACGAACGCCTTCAGCTGCTTGGGTTCGCCGGGGACGAGCGGACGACCCGGCGGGCGGTCGCGCGGGCGAAGGAACGCTGGCGGGCCGGCCACAGTCGTACTTACCGGCCGTGGATCACCGAGCCCGGTCTCTGGTTGCAGTTCGACTGGGGATGGGGCCCGAAAGTGCCTGGTCCGGGCGGCACGGCCGAGCGGGAGACGCTGTTGTTCTGCGCGTGGCTGGCCTGGTCCCGCTTCCGGGTGGTGATCCCGGTCTGGGACCGGACCCTGCCCACTGTGATCTCCTGCATCGACTCCACGTTGCGGGCCATCGGCGGGGCACCGACCTACGTACTCACCGACAACGAGAAGACGATGACCATCGACCGGGTCGCCGGGATCGCGGTCCGACATCCTCAAGTCGTTGCCGTGGGCCGCCGACCTGGCGCACTATCCGAACCATCCGCAGGAGATGGACGGCTCCCCGCGCCAGCCCAAACCCAAGCCCGCGAACGACGCCGAGGCAGCCTTCCTCGCGCTGGGGCCCGGGGCGAAGTCCTGGCTGATCGAGGCCGGCGCCGCGGGCACCACCCGGATCCGGGTGAAGATGGCCGCCGCCGTCGAGCTCGCCGCCCTCATCGGCCCCGCCGAAGTCGACCTCGGCCTCGGTCTCGCGGCGACCGCGGGCCGGTTCGCCGAGGACGACTTGATGTCCATCGTCCAGCACCGCCGGCACGGCACCCGCCCCGCCGACCTCGTCGTCGCCGACGAATCCCACTCGGTCCAGCCAGGCACCTCCGCCTGGGCCGACTTCGGCCGCCAGGCCACCTGACCTACTGCTCCGAACAATCCGACAAAGAAAGGCAGTTGCTGATGACCACCACCGCTGTTGCCGATCCGCCCGAAGTCGTTCCGGCCCCGTCCCCCGTCCCGCCGTCGCCCGCACCCCCGCCGATCCCCATCGAGCTGGAGGCCGTCCTGAAGCGGATGCGGTTCCCGTACTTGCGCCGGGCGGCCCCAGAGGTCCTCGCCACGCCCCGCTCGCAACGCTGGGACCCGGCCGAGGTGGTCCGGATCCTGCTGGAGGAAGAGATCAAGGGACGGGACGAGGCGACCCGCCGCAACCACCGCCAGCAGGCCCAGCTCCCTTCGGGCAAGACCTTCGACTCCTGGCGCGAGGCCGACTCCTCCATCCCGGCGCCGACCCAGCAAGCCCTGATGACGCTGGAATGGATCGGACGCGCGGAGAACCTGGCTGTCGCCGGGCCTTCCGGTACGGGCAAGAGCCATCTCGCCGAGGCCCTGGCGAACAAGGCGATCGACGAGGGGATGAAGGTCTCCTGGTTCACTCTCGAATCGCTCACCGCCCACCTGGGACGGGCGACCGTCGACAACACCGTCTCCAAGGCCATCGCGAAGATCACCCGATGCGACCTCATCATCATCGACGACATCGGCATGCTGCCCTCCGGACAGGCCGCCGCCGAGGCGTTCTACCGCGTCATCGACGCTGCCTACGAACGCCGGTCCGTAATCGTCACCTCGAACCTGCACCCCTCAGGATTCGACTCGATCATGCCCAAAACGCTGGCCACCGCCGCCGTCGACCGGCTCCTGCACCACGCCCACATCGTCCTCACCGAAGGCTCCAGCCTGCGGCTGACCCAGGCCACCACCGGCCAGGGCGTCGTTCCGCTGGCGTCGTCGTGAGAGATCAACCGCCAGCACTCAGCACGCTTCGGCTCCCCTCGGCCGGCCAGCTGTGCTCTCCCGGAACTCGTCGAGCAACCGGAAGAACGCTTCCAGCGGTGGCTCGTCAGGGAGATGCCGCTCGATCGCGCTGGCCCAGCCCGTCGCCATCGACCAGCCGTACTTCCAGCCCAGCCACTGCGCGAACGGGCCGGCAGCGGGGTGGAAGACGAAGTCCTCGTCCACCCCGTGGACCTGAAGCGCGACAGAGTAGCCAAACAACATCGTGCTCAGCTCTTCCACCGAACCGTTACGCACCCATACTCCGGACCGCAGCCGCACCTGCTCCACGAGGTCGAAGGCGTTCCGCAACTCACCTATGGGCCTCGGGCGCAGTTCGCGATCATCTGTCACCCGGCCACCCTACGCAGGCATCATCCGCTCCGATACTCCACGTCAGCTACCGGAGCATTGAGCCGCACGGGCGATCAATTGTCATACCGGACAGGGAGATCAACTGTCCGCCAGCAAGGACCTGAACTGTCCGCTCACCCGGATGTCCCACTGTCCGTGGACAGCGACGTAGGCACCCGGCGAAGGGTGCCTACTCCACCGGGAGCATGGCTAGGGCGCCAATGCGATGTCGAAGAAGTGGATGCTTCCGTTGCCGGAAGTACGTCGGCTTTGACCTGCCTGATCGGGTCCAGCGCAATGCAGTGCGCGAAGAACCGGTAGTCGATGCCCGCATTTCCATAGCCAGTGGGACGGTTGCGGCCATCCGTCGATCTTCACCGCCTGTCCCGCGCTGGACACGATGTTCTTCGTGCCGGGGGCCGCGGTGGGCCATGTCAGCTGGGCACCGAGCGCGCTGACAGGTGCTTCAGGAATCAGCCCGACCGCTGCGAGCTTCTGGGTGGAGAAGCTGTTGCCCTCAGCGTCAAAGTCACCGGTCTTGGTATCGGTCTCGTCGGTGCTGGCGACCTTGTTGTGCGCATCGGACAGACGGGGCAGAAGGGGAGCATGGGGCGGCATCACTCGAGAAACGACTGTCGCGGCGATGACACATTGGTGTCGATAGACGCGTGGAAGATTGCTTTAGCATTAAAATCATGCAACCGGTACGCTCATTTTGCGCTCTGTCGCACCCCAGGGAGTCCCGCGAACGGGAGAGCGACCTCAGCTGCTGGCCAACACTCTGAGCAGCCTGGCGACCTCGGCCTCGATCGCCGATCGGGCAGGGCCAAGGTACTTGCGCGGATCGGCGGCCTCGGGGGATGCCGCAAGGCGCTCGCGTACCGTTCTGCTGAAGATCTTGTTCAGATGGGTCGAGATGTTGACCTTCGTGATGCCTGAAGCAACTGCCTTCACAAGATCGGTGTCAGCAACACCCGAGGAACCGTGAAGGACCAGCGGCACGTCGACGGCAATTCGCAACCGCCCGATGAGTTCGAAGTCGAGGACCGCGTCGCGGCTCAGCATCGCGTGGCTGCTGCCGACTGCCACGGCTAGGGCATCCACACCCGTCGCCTCCACGAAGGCTTGGGCCTCAGTCGGATCGGTGCGGACCCCGGGCGCGTGGGCGCCGTCCTTGCCTCCGATCTCGCCGAGTTCCGCCTCCACCCAGACGCCCGCACGGTGACAGTGCGCTGTGACCTCGCGTGTCGCGGAGACGTTCTCTTCGTAAGGCAGCCGGGAGGCGTCGAACATCACTGAGGTGAAGCCGATTTCCACGGCCTCGCGAGCCAGTCGGGGAGATTCGGCGTGGTCGAGATGGACCGCCACGGGCACAGTGGCTTCCTGCGCCATGGCCAGTGAGGCAAGCCCGATCGGTTTGAGTGAGCCGTGATAGCGGGCCGTGTTCTCGCTGATCTGGAGGATCACCGGCAGGCCGGCCCTCTCGGCTCCAGCGACGATTGCCTGAGCGTGCTCGATCTGAACGACGTTGAAGGCACCGATCCCTGTGTTGTTCGAACGGGCGGTACCCACGATGAGGTCAGTGGCTGTCAGTGGCACGTATCTCCTCTACGGAAACTTCGGTACGGAACTCGGCGTAGACGTCGACGGCGACGTCACCCGCCACGGGGCAGGGCACTGCTGCGGCCGAGAGCGCCACTGCCTCGCGCAATACGTCTGGCCAGGGGACGCCGTACTGCAGCCCGAGCGCGAGAGCGGCGACGCATGCGTCGCCAGCCCCGGTCGGGTTCCCCGAAAGCTGGCGAACGGGAGCGGCCCGCCAGGCACCCTCTGAGGTGACGGTGTACAGGCCCAGGGGGCCGCGTGATGCGACGACTGCGTGCGCCCCGAGCTCGCGCAGGATTCCTGCTGCCTTGACTACGTCCGCCACGCCCGTCACTTCTGCGAGCTCGGATGCGTTCGGCTTCACCACGGTAGGGCCGGCGGCGAGCGCCGCGAGCAGCGGCGGACCGCTGGTGTCGAGCACGGTTGCGGCGCCCGCGTCGGCAGACAGCCGAATCAGCCGGGCGTAGGCGTCGGTCGGCAGTCCCGGCGGTAGGCTGCCGGAGAGGACAACGATGCGAGCGTTGCGGACGAGTTCGGCGAAGCGGATCTCGAAGCCAGCCCAGGTCTTGAGATCGGCGTGGGGACCTGGATTGTTGAAGACCGTCGCATCACCGTCGGCCCGCGAGACGATGGTGACGGTTCTGCGCGAGTCGCCCGTGATCGGTACGAGTTCGTCCCGCATTCCAGACGACATGAGGTCGTCGCGGATCATCCCGCCCGTTGGGCCGCCGGCCAGTCCGGTCACAATGGCCGGTGTACCAAGCGCGGAGAGAACGCGGGCCACGTTGATGCCCTTGCCGCCCGCCCGCTCGAAAGTGGCGAGCACGCGGTGCGAGGCGTGGGGGACCAGGTCGTCCACGGTGTAGGTGACGTCGAGCGCCGCGTTCAAGGTCACGGTCAGGATCACGGCACTATCGCTCCCACCTCGCGGCGCTTCCTGCCGGCGGGATGCGGCTCGTACCCCACCGATTCCCACGCGATGATGCCCGCGCCCAGGCACCCCGCCCGATCACCCAGTCGGGCACGGACCACCGACGGCCGCCGCTGGAAGGTGAGGCGGTCCTCCAGGCGTGCACGCAACGGCTTGATCAGCAGGTCGCCGGCATCCGCGAGACCGCCCCCCATGACGATTCGCTCGGGTGAGAACAGCGTGCTGCAGGTGGCGAGTGCCGAGGCGAGGGCGTCGACGGCCCGGTCCCAAACAGCCACGGCCACGGGATCGCGGCGGGCCACTAGCCCTGCTACTTCGGCGGCTCCGTCAACAGGCCGGCCGGAGCGCTCGGCATACGCTGCCTCGATGGCCGCGGCGGAAGCGATGGTCTCCAGACAGCCCTGGGCGCCGCAGGCACATGGGGCTCCGTCCGGTTCCACCACGACGTGACCAAGCTCGCCCGCATCGCCGAGGCCGCGTACCAGCCGACCGCCGCACAGGACCGCGGCCGCGATTCCCGTTCCGACGGGGACGAAGAGTGCATCCAGCACGCCCCGAGCAGCCCCGACGCGCCATTCGGCTGTCCCGCCGGCGCGCACGTCGTGTCCAAGTGTGACGGGTAGCCCAGTGGATTCTTCGAGCAGCGCCGCCAGGGGAAGTCCGGACCATCCGAGATTGGCGGAGAAGACGACGTTTCCCGAAGCCTCTTCGACGATCCCCGGCACCACAACTCCCGTGGAACGCACGGTGAGTCCCCGTTGCTCAGCCTGCTGTCGCAGCTCGAGCAGCGCGACCGCGATAGCGTCGATCACCATGTCCGGCCCCAAGGCCCGCAAAGTCGGGCGCCGTAGCGTGGCCAGCGGCGTGAGCGCACGGTCCAGGATCGCGCCCTTCATGCCGGTGCCACCGACATCGAGCGCGATCACGCAGTCCGACGCGGCAGGGATATCAGGCATCGCTGGTACCGAGAATCACGGAGCGGGTGAGATTTCGGGGCCGGTCGGGATCGTAACCGCGGACCGTCGCTAGGAGGACGGCGAGTCGCTGCGCCCGTATGAGATCGGCCAGGGGGTCGAGACTGCCGGCGACGTCCCCGGAATCGGCGACGAAGGTCCCACCGACTCGTGCGACATCGTCGGACAGGCCCTTGGGCGCCGGGCCGAAAACCCAGGCCACGCGTCCCGGTCCGGTAATGCTGATCGGGCCGTGCCGATACTCCATGGCCGGGTAGGACTCCGTCCACGCGCCTGCGGCCTCGCGCATCTTCAGTCCGGCTTCCAACGCGAGCCCATAGGTCCATCCCTTGCCCAGGAACGTGACCTGATCTGCTTCGCACACCTTGGAGTCCAGTGGCTCGGCAACGGCCCTCTCGGCGTCGCTGACTGCCTCTGCCATCGGTCGCACACCAGGGGGCAGCGCTTCCTCACTCTCCAGGTGAGCGCGAAGAAGAGCGAGTGCGGTGGTGGCGAAACGGGTCTGGACCACCGATTCCTCGTCGGCGTAGTCCAGTACGGCGACGGCGTCCGCGAGGTCCTTGACAGGGGTGGCGGCATCCGCGGTGACGGCCGTGGTGCGGACGGTTCCCTTTACCGCTGCGAGCAGGTCGAGGACCTCGGTGGTGGTTCCGGACCTGGTGATGGCGAGGATGCGATCGTAGGCG
The DNA here is from genome assembly GCF_053617235.1 of Streptomyces sp. NPDC055749. NCBI lineage: Bacteria > Bacillati > Actinomycetota > Actinomycetes > Kitasatosporales > Streptomycetaceae > Streptomyces > Streptomyces sp. NPDC055749. Next base: position 57,907 of record NZ_JBSHFH010000017.1, read on the forward strand.
CGGCCGGTGGGAAACTCCGAGGCGGCGAAGGCGTCGGTCTCACCGTGCCCGCCGCGCTCGCGGAGCTGCGCGTAGGCCAGTGCCATAAACCATGAGGTGCCGCAGCCGACAACCGCGACGCGCTCCCCTCGGCGAGGCAAGACGTCCGTGAGTAAGGCAGCCGACGCGGTCGCGCGCCGCCAGGCGTCGGGCTGAGAGGCAATCTCGGCCGATGTGCGGGAGCCATCCTTGGTGAACATAGAGACGTACTCCTTGATGGGAGGGTTGCAGTATGTGTAGTGACGGCGTTGGCTACTTGACGGAGCCTGCCGTCAGTCCTGACACGACCTTGCGCTCGATGACAGCGAAGAGGGCGATGACAGGCACGATGGCGATGACCGATCCTGCGAAAAGGTAGTTCCACTGGACGGTGTAGTTGCCGATGAAACTGTTGATGCCTACGGTCAGGGGCTGGTTCTGCGGCATCGTCGACAAGGTCAGGCCCATGACGAACTCGTTCCATGCAGCGATGAAGGTGAAGATCATCGCCGTGACGACACCAGGCAGCGCCAGTGGAAGGGTGACTCGCCTGAGCGCCCCGAAGCGGCTCAGGCCGTCGATCATCGCGGACTCCTCGAGGGCGACCGGGATAGAACCGATGTACGCGGTGAGGATCCAGATGGCGAACGCAAGGTTGAACGCTGCGTTGCACAGGATGAGGGTCCACACCGAGTTCAGCATGTCCAACTGGTAGAACTGCCGGTAAAGGCCGACCAGCAGGGATGTCGGCTGGAACATCTGGGTGATCAGTACCAGCAGCAGAAAGATCCTGCGGCCGCGGTACTTCATGCGCGCCGTGTAGTAGGCGGCAGGCAGAGCGACGAGGAGCACCAGAAGTGTGGATCCCGCTGCCACGAGCAGGGTGACCCGCAGGTTGGCTCCCAAGTTCGAGTCGCCCCACACGTTCACGAAGTTCGACCAGGCGAAATCATTGGGAAGGTAGTTGGCGTCCCGCAGCTCGTCGGCCGGCCGCAGCGCGGTGACGATCATCTCCGCATACGGGAGTAGGAAGACGGCGGCGAGCATCCAGGCCGAGGCTGTGATGATCACAGTGCGTGGCCGCAGTCCGCGCGTGGGCCGGGTGCCGTCCGGTGTTGTCCGACGGCGCTCGCGTGGGGAGACCTTTGCGGCTCGTGTGAGGGTCGGCTGTGCCATCAGTTCTCCTCCTCCTTCCAGCGGCTCGCCTTGAGGAAAACGGCCACCATGATCATGACGAGGGCGAAGTTGAGGACGGACATGGCTGCGGACTCACCGATGTCGGAGCTTTTGAGCTGGTACATGAACACCGTGGTCGTGGCGGTGTCACTGTCCGGACCGCCTCGGGTCATGCTCCAGATGATTGGGAAGGAGTTGAAGACGTTGATCAGATTGATCACGACACCGACGAGGAATGCAGGCCTGAGCAGCGGCAGCGTGATCTTCCAGTAGGTCTGCCATGGGCCGCTGCCGTCGACCCTGGCCGCCTCGTACACCTCGTCCGGCACGGTCTGCAGACCGGCCAGCAAGGTGTATGTGGTGAAGGGGAGGGAGATGAAGACGGCCACGAACATCATCCAGGGCCAGGCGGTGGCGGGTGTGCCGAGCCAGTCCTTGGGGCCGTCGATCAGCCCGATGTCTGTCATCAGCGTGTTGAGGACGCCGGCGGTCTGGTTCAGCATCCATTTGAAGCCGATGGCCGTCATCACCACCGACGCCGCCCAGGGGGCGATGAGAGCCCAGCGGGTCACGCGGCGCCCCGGGAACTTCTGATTGAACAGCTGGGCGAGAGCCAGCGACAACACCATCGTGAGAGACACAACCACGAGCGTCCACACAGTCGTTGCCAGCAGGACTGAGGGCAGCGTCGGCTCGTCGAACAGTTGACGGTACTTGTCGGTTCCGGCCGAGCCGCGGACGAATCCACTGCTGCTGATGCGCAGGAACGACGTGCGGATCATCTCGTAGACGGGCCAGACGACGACGAGGACGATGAGCAGGACGGCAGGGCCGATCCAGGGGAGAGCTCCGAGCCGGGCAATCCCGGAGTGCCTGCTTTTGGTCACGCTCCGGTGCGAGGGGGCCTCGGAGGTTGCATGGTCGATAGACACGATGACCTTCCGGTCTTCAGGGGGCGGTGGACTACTTGTCCGCGACCGCTTCCTGGGCCGTCTTCTGCAAGTCGCCGAGCACCTGGCCAGCGTCGCCGCTCACCGCGGTTCCGCCCTTCTTCTTGATCTCCGCCGACACGGCGTCCCAGGTGGTGTTGCCCAGCGGGTAGAAGACGGCGCCCGGCAGCAGACCGAAGAACGGCTCAAGATCCTTGTGCTTGCCGTTCGTCTGCATCTCCTGCAGCGTGTCCTTGGTAACCGGCATCAGGTTGTACATCTCGTCGAACTTCAGCGTGTTCTCCTTGGAGTACGCGAAGTCGAGGAACTTCTTGATCTCCTCCTTGTGGCCGTTGTCCTTGAACGCCATGGTCCAGTCGGCTACTCCCACGGTGGAGGTGAGGACTCCGGACTTGCCAGGGATGGGCGCCACGCCGTAGTCGACCTTGCCATCCTTGGCCATCTGGATCAGCGACGGGTGGCCGTTGAGCATGGCCGCCTTCCCCGCGGCGAAGTCAGCGAAGGCGGTCTTGCGGTCGGTGGTGGCGGGGTTGGCGTAGGTCAGTCCCGGGCCTACGAGGTTGGTCTTCAGCCAGTCGAAGGTCTCGATGTTGGCCTTGCTGTCGAGGGTGTACCCGCCCTTGTCGTCCGTGTAGCCACCGCCGTTGCCGAGCTCCCAGATCAGGCTCTCGCCCTGCGCCTCTTCGGGACCGAGGGGCAGCGCGTACGGGACGACGCCGGGGAGCTTCGACTTGACCTTCTCGGCTGCTGCAGTGATGTCGTCCCAGCTCTTGGGCGCTTCGGTCACGCCGGCCTTCTTCAGGAGGGTCTTGTTGTAGAAGAAAGCCCGGGCCGAGGAGACGAAGGGGATGCCGTACTGGGTGCCGTCGACCTCGCCGGCCTGCGCGAAGCTGTCGATGAGGTTGGCTTTGGTCCGCTCGGACAGTACGTCCTCGGCCTTGTAGAGCAGATCGTCGGCGACCTTTTCGGCGTAGCCGCCGGTCTGCAGGACGTCGGGGACGTTTCCGCTCTGGATCATGGTCTTGACCTGAGCATCGATGTCATTCCAGTTGACCACCTGAACATCCACCTGGATCTGGGGATTGGCCGCGGTGAATCTCTTCGCCACGTCCTCCCAGTAGCCGGCGGAACTGTTCGTTGCCTTGTCGCCGTAGTCGGCGGCGACGAGCTTGAGCGTCACCTTGCCGCCGGACGAACCGCTGTCGCCACCGCCGCACGCGGTGAGGGCAAGCATGCTGACCACACAGGCCGTGCTGAGCGCGAGTATGCGCTTGTTCATGGAGAAGACCACCTTCGGTGAAATGTTCGTCAGCCCCCGGCGCGGGGGCTCTTGCGCCTGCACAGTCCCGCAGGAACATCAACGATGTCAAGAGATGTTCGCTTAGTGGCTCCAAAGAGCACTATCTTGCGCTCTACGTGCAACTAGTGGGCCGGGCACTGCTTCAACTGCTGGCTGCTGACGGCCAGCTGGAAAGCGAGGAAACCGCCACCGCCCTGGACGTCTCCATGGCAACGATCCGGAGAGATCTGGACGAGCGGGCGTAGAAGCACTGCTCGTCCGTACACGCGGGAGCGCCCTCGCCCACGGGTCTTCTACGTGCTTCCCCTGCGCTACAAGTCCTCGCGCCACGCACCGGAGGAGCAGCGGATCGCCGCCGCAGCCTCAGACCTCTTCGGTGACGACGAAGCGGAGTGGCTCAACGGCGGCACGACCACGACGGAAGCTGCGCGCGCACTTGCCCTGCGGACCAGCGGCAATCAGCTCGCGTCCGCTCTGGGCGCCCCGCCCCTTCCCCGACCGCAGTGACCAACGCGCTCAACATTGACGCAGAACTCGCCATACGCCCTCAGATCAAACTCGTGACCACGTGTGGAATGGCGCGCCCGCAGATGTTCGAGCTGGTTGGCCCTCTGACGACGGGCGTCCTTCGGCGAAGTCGTATTCGACGCGGCGGTCCTGGGCGTCGACGGAATGGATTCAACGCTGGGAATCATGGCTCATCACGAAGACGAGGCCCACGTGAGCAGATTGTTCGCCGAACGCGCCACCGTGTCATGGTCGTCAGCGACTCGTCCAAGCTGGGCTTGTTCCGCTCCCTTTGACGGACACCCATAGGTGTGGTGGTCAGGCCTCGAGTGCGGTCTCGCACTCGGGCTGAATGTCCGCCAAATCGGATCAAGCCCACTTACGGGCTGTGCGCATCCACGATCAGCCTCCGAAGTATCAAGGCCGACGTGGATCCCCGTGGGGCGACGCCCTCGGCATAAGTCCAGAGCACGCGGTTGGCACTGCTGTCAGACTCCGATCCCAGCGTTGCCAAACCCATGGGACCGGGCTGCATCCGCTCGGGATCGCTGACCGTCGCGTGCCCTGTCAGACCGAAGCCGGCCGACCGCAAGTACAGCTGAGATCATCAGAGTTACGCACAAGATTGGACTACACCACTGGACCATGGAGGCATCCGGTGGCGCACGTCAAGACCCCTGCAGCGAATCGTGACGCCTCGCACCGCCAGCTCCGCGGGGACGGGAACTGCCGAACAGCTCAGTTGGAGGCGAACCTCTTGACGGATCGAACCTCCTTCCGCTCATAGTTATGAACGATCCGTTTCAAACTCCCCTCTGGATGGTTGACTTCGTGAGAAGCTTCAGATCCTGGGCCCTTGCATGCGCGGCGACGGCACTGGCTGTCGTCGCAACCGTGCTGGGAGGCCCCGCCGTCACCACGCCGGCTGCTGCAGCACCGGAGGGCGGGAATGCCTTCGCCCCCGGCCCCGCCCGAGCCGCCCTCGACCGGCTCCTGCCCCATCACTCCGCGCAGTTCACCCTGGTCCCCGTCAGCCAGCAAGGCGCTGGGGACCACTTCACAGTCTCCGGCCTCGCGGGCAACGTGCGCATCGAGGGAACCAGCCCGGCCGTCCTCCTCAGCGGCGTCAGCTGGTACCTCAAGCACACTGCGAAGGTCGACATCGGCTGGCCAGGAGACAGCACCTCCCAGCTGCCACCAACCCTCCCAGCGCCGATCAGTGCGATCCACAAGGAAGCCTCGGTCCCGCACCGCTTCGCTCTGAACGACACGGATGACGGCTACTCCGGCGCCTACCGCTCGTGGGCGGATTTCGAGAAGCAGATCGACCTGCTCGCCCTGCATGGTGCCAACGAAGTCTTTGTCCAGATGGGCGCGGACGCCGTCTACTACGAGACGTTCAAAGAATTCGGCTACACCGAGGAAGAACTGCTCAACTGGATCCCCGGTCCCGCCCACCAGCCATGGTGGCTGATGCAGAACATGTCCGGCTTCGGCGGTCCGGTCACCGAACGCCTCCTCGCCAAGCGCGCCCACCTGGGCCGCAAGATCGTCAAGCGCCTACGCGCCCTCGGCATCACCCCCGTTCTCCCCGGCTACTTCGGCACCGTGCCCCCCGACTTCACCACCAAGAACCCGACTGGACGAGTGATCCCCCAGGGCCGCTGGGTCGGCTTCGACCGCCCCGACTGGCTCGATCCCCGCACCCCGGCCTTCTCCGACGTCGCCTCCTCCTTCTACCAGCACCAACGCGACATCTTCGGCGACTCCACGATGTACAAGATGGATCTCCTGCACGAAGGCGGCCGGCCAGGAGACGTACCCGTCGGGGACGCGGCCACAGAAGTGATGAACTCACTTCAGACAGCGCATCCCGGAGCCACGTGGGTCCTGCTCGGCTGGCAGAGCAACCCGTCGAAGGCCATCATCGAAGCCGTCGACAAGAGTCGACTCCTCATCGTCGACGGCCTCTCCGATCGCTACGAGAACCTCGACCGCGAGACCAAGTGGCAGGGGGCACCCTACGCCTTCGGCACCATTCCCAACTTCGGCGGACACACCACCATCGGGGCGAACACGGCCGTATGGACCAGCCGTTTCGATCAGTGGCGAAGCAAGCCGAACAGCTCACTCCAGGGCATCGCCTATATGCCGGAAGGCACCGGCGGGAACCCGGTTGCCTACGAGCTATTCATGGAACTGGCCTGGCGAGAAGGCCCGATCGACCAGAAAGCCTGGTTCGCCGACTACGCGGAACGACGGTACGGGGGTGCGGATCCACATGCGGCGAAGGCATGGGAACTGCTGCGCAGCGGACCGTACAGCACCCCTTCCGGAAGCTGGAGCGAGTCCCAGGACAGCCTCTTCACCGCACGGCCTCGGCTGACCGCGGGCACCGCTGCAAGCTGGAGCCCGAGCTCCATGCGCTACAACCACGCCACAGTGCAAAAGGCGCTCACTGAACTGCTGCTGGTGTCACCTGCATTGACCACCAGCGACGCCTACCGCTTCGACCTGGTCGACGTCGCCCGCCAAGCCCTGACCAATCGCAGCCGGATACTGCTTCCCCAGATCAAGGCCGCCTACGACGCCAAGAACCTCACTCTCTTCCGCACGCTGACAGCCGAGTGGAAGGATGACCTGGCCCTTCTCGACTCACTCCTCGCCAGCGATACCCGATTCCTGCTCGGTCCATGGCTCGAGGCCGCAAAGTCATGGGGGGAAAGCGACGCCGACAAAGCCGCTACCGAGTTCGACGCCCGCTCCATCCTCACCACCTGGGGGCACCGTTCGGGAAGCGACGCCGGCGGGCTGCGGGACTACGCCAACCGCGAATGGTCCGGTCTGGTAACAGACTTCTACGCCATGAGATGGACCAAGTACTTCGACACGCTGGACACCGCACTGGTCACCGGGCAAGCACCCACTGCGATCGACTGGTTCACCGTCGAGAACGCCTGGAACCTGCAGCGCAACACCTACCCGGTGCAACCCGCCGGCGACCCGATCGCCTTCGCCACCAAGGTGCGCGATGCGCTCCCGGCATTGCCCCCCTCCGGCCCTCTGACCAGTAGCAGCGACACATGTGTCGACGTCACAGGCGGCAGCTCGGCGAACGGAACAGCCCTCCAGCTGTCCTCGTGCAACGGCACAGCAGCCCAGACATGGACCGCCCCAGGCGATTCCACCCTGCGGGCGTTGGGGAAGTGCATGGACATTCGTAACGGGTCCGTGGCCGATGGCACCGTCGTTCAGCTCTACCAGTGCAACGGCACACCAGCACAGGCATGGACGCATCAGCCGGACAGCACTCTGCGCAACGTCAAGTCAGGGCTTTGTCTGAGCCCCGAGAGTGCACTCTTGCTGATCCGCACCTGTACGGGTGCCGCACATCAGCGGTGGACCCTGCCCAGCTGATCGCACTCTCTGCCGGCACCGCAAGGATCGACGAAAGGGCTCAGAACGTCTTCGGTGAGGGCCAGCGGGCGCACAGCACGCTGGCCCTCACCAGCTGTCGAAAACTCGCTGTCACGTCCGAGCGCCAGCAGCTCACGATCTGAGGAAGCCACGTGCTGGGAGGCGCCGAGCAGCTCTGCAGGTGGTACTCGTACCTGACGGGCAACACATGTGATTTCAACTCAACGAGGTCGGGTCCAGCATGCGCTCCTCCGCAACGCCGAGGGCATGGCAAACCGCACCGAGCATTACCGCCTCCTCGCCCAGTGCTGAAGTGTGCACGGCCACGGGGACCAAAGTATGGAGGCGCAGGTATCGGCGAACGGGCTCCATGAGAACCTCTCCTGCTCGAGACACCCCTCCACCTATCACGACACACCCAGGGTCGAACAGCAGCACCAGAGCGGCAACACCCCGGGCGAAACGGGCGGCTACACGCTCCACTACCTCGATGGCCACTTCCTCGCCTGCCGCCGCAGCCTCGAACAGCGGAGCTACGTCATCCTCATCGCCAGTCGGAGCGCCCGCGGTCAAGGCCAGGTGATGGATAGCCTTGGCTCCTACGAGCTGCTCGAACGGTCCAGCGCCATCACCTCTCCGTGGCCCTGGAACAGAATCAGGATCGGACGACAGGTCGATGAAGCCAAGCTCCCCGGCTGCCGCCGCATGGCCGCGGTAGGCCGTGCCATCGATAAAGATTCCGCAGCCGATCCGTCTGCCCCACTGCACGAACACCATGCTGTCACTGTCAGTCGCCGCAGCGGCCCCGCGCTGGCGCTCAGCGATCGACGCAAGGTTGACGTCATTGTCTATGAACACCGGGCACGGAAGGAGGTCTTCGAGCATCTTCATGGCAGGAAGCCCGGCCCATCCAGGAATACTCGGTGCTAGCAGCACCTTGCTTCGCTGACGGTCCACGATCCCCGGAGTTCCGACGCTCACAGCCCACAGCTCACCGAGGGGAATGCCGGCATCAGCAGCCGCTGCGCTGAGCGTCTCCCGGAGAATTGCGAAGATCTGCGAGCCGTCCGCAGAACCAGCTACCAGAGAGCGTCGCACGGTCACGACTGTACCCAGCAGGTCAGCAATCGCCACGAGCACTTTGTGAGGGCCGATGTCGATTCCGGCGACGTGGCCACACTTGGCACGAAACCTGACATGCTGCGCGGGCCGCCCTGGCTGCGCCTGACCAGACTCCTTGCCTCGGAACTCAACCAAGCCCCGATCCCGCAGATCGGCAAGTGCCCTTCTCACAGCAGGTCGCGAGAGCCCGGTTGCGCCGGCAAGGCCGCTGACATCAGCAGTAGCCTCACCGGCCTCGCGCAGCGCCATGAGGACAGCGGCGACGTTCATCTGACGCAGTACGTGCGGACCCTTTGCTACAGATCTCTTGGCCGCCGTAGGCATCCGATTCAACTCCTCCCGTATACCTTGAGAACTCTACCGAGCTTGCCGACCTTCCTCCTCCTTGCTGATCCCGCATCGGGCCGGTCCTGTCATCCGGGGCGCCGGGAGCCGCGTCATCCTTGCCTTTTTCGCATGTGGCGGGCGGCGCGTACGAGGTCGAGGCAGCTGTCGTAGTCCGCCAGTTCACTCACCTCAAGACCGCCCTGCCCCACTCCAGGGCGTCGTTTACGACGGCGCCCCTGCGAGGCTTCCACCGTGACGCACTCGCCCGGCACGAACTCCTCGTGATCAACAAACAGCACGGATCCATCAATCCGGTCGTCTACGAACGCATCACCCCCTGCCGCAGCGGACACGAGTTGTGGTGCGATCAGGGCCGCATCGCCGAGAGCGTCCGCATCGACGACGAAACCTGCGTTCTCCAGCCCGTACCGATCATGCGACTCGAACCAAGCATCGGCGTCACCAAGAACCGCTGGTGCCACGTCCTCAAAATCCCCTGCCGGCACGACGACCACGAGTACCGGTGCTTGTCGGCATCACTACCGCCACCGCGGGCCGCGCCCTGCGCGACGCCTCAACCGGCCGAAGGATCGCAAGTGACCACGAACGAGGCTTCCATCGCGCCGAACACCTCCAGCAGATCCCCCAGAAGACGCTCCCACCAGCTCGTCTATTCCTGCCGCAGCGAGTCCGAGTCCGTGCACGGCGAGTTCGACCTCAACCTCTGGAACCGCCGCATGATCGCCTACGGCGTCGAACGCCAAAGGATCTTCGTCCTCGGCTTCGCTCTGTCCCGGAACGCCACTAGGGGCTGTCCGGTGGGTCGTGTGAGCTGATCAGGGCCGTGGCGTAGGCGCAGGTGAGCTTCTCCGGAGGCGCCGTCGTCGGGCTCGCAGCACTGAGAGCTCGTCGCCAATCCGCCCGCCCTTGCCTGCGTCGGTCGGTTGAGGAATTGGGTTGCGGTGGAATAGGCGGATGCGGTGATACTCCGGCATGAGTAGAGACGCCGAGGTCATCGTGCTCGCCCGCTGGTCGGCCGAGGTGATGGAACCGCTGACCCAGGACGACCCGGAACGCACGTGGCGAGGCCGCTTCGTCCCGATCGCGGGGCACTGGGGCTACGAGTTCGGGTGGGCCCTGGAGTTCGAGAAAGTGCGTGCCCGCAAGGGCCTGCTCAGGCACCTGGAGTCGCTGCCGTGGCCGCATCCGCATACGGTGCAAGTTCTGCTTCGCGACCAGGACGACGACTGCTTCGGGCTATGGATGTTCCAGGAGGGCCAGCTGGTGGAAGTCACCATTCCGCGCACCGAGCGTTTCCACCAGCCGGCACCGCCCAATGAGGACTTCGAACCCGACCCGGGCATGCTGCTGCGCACCGATCAAGACAGCGCTCTGCCCGAGCAGACCCCGGAAGCACGCCGCGACACCCGCTCACCCTGGTAGACCGAGTTCGACAGCTCATCTTGGGACGTCAGGGCTGTCGACGCGCGCGCTCAGCGAACTGTGCCCACTACCCGGCTGCCGATAAGCCCTGAACGGGGCGTTTCACTGCGGACGGAGCCATAGCCGGATCGCGGCCACGGTGACCGTCCCGTGGGCGTACGCCCGTTTGTCGAAGCGCGTGGCGACGGCTCGGAAGTTCTTGAGCCGGTTGATGGTCCGGCGGCGGTAGATCGTCTTGTCGAAGACTGTGGGCCGACCTCCTTGGCTGCCGCGGCGCCGCCGGTTGGCCCGCTGGCCTCTCGGTTCGGGGATGGTGTGTTTGATCTGGCGTCTGCGCAGGTGACGCCGATTACGGCGTGATGAGTACGCCTTATCTCCCCCGACATGGTCGGGCCGAGTGCGCGGTCGTCCACCAGCCTGCCGGGGCACACGGATCTCTTCCAGGACGGGAATCATCTGCGGTGCGTCCCCCAACTGGCCGGGCGTGATGACAAACCCGAGCGGGCGACATCCACCTTCCCCGGCAAGGTGGATCTTGCTCGTGAGCCCGCCTCGCGAGCGCCCCAGGGCCTCATCGGGCCGGTGACGCGCCGGGCTCCTGCGCCGACCCGGGATTTTCGGGGCGCGGGTGGAGGCGCCGGCCGCGTGCTGATGAGCGCGGCAGGTCGTGGAATTGACGCTGACCATGCTCCAGTCGATCCGGCCCTCGGCATCGGCGTCGGCCTGGACGGCCCGCAGGATCCTCTCCCACGTGCCGTCCGCCGACCACCTGCGATGACGGTCGTGGACCGTCTTCAAGCCACCGAAGCACGGAGGCAGGTCCCTCCAGGGGAGACCGGTCCGCTGCAGGAACAGAATCCCGTTGATCACACGACGGTGGGATCGCCAGCGTCCGCCCCGCCCGCGATTCGTCGGCAAGTGCGGCTCCAGCCGAACCCACTCTTCATCCGACAGACCTCCCCGCCCCATGTCCCACAAAACGAGTGCCCAACGGGAGCGTCACGCGACCCATCGGACACGACCTAGCCACCAGATCCAACAAGAGCACCGCATCAGCACCGTCCAGGAACGGTGTGAAGACGTCGGAGGTTCATTGGAAGGGAGGTGCGGAGGAGCCCCGTCGCCGTGCGGTCCGTTTGCGAGTTCGCGCCGTTCGGCTCACATGCGCAAGGTGATCGTGACCGCGGTCACTCGCAACATCGTGGCCAGCGCGGGGATCAGCACCACGTCCGGAATCACCCCCTCTGGAAGCCCGCCACCCGACTCAAGTGACTGGTCTGTACAGCGAACGGGTATTCCAAGATTTTCGTAGGCGCTGATCGGCGTCAGTCGGCGGTCAGTTGCGCAGTGCCTCTGAGGAACGCCTTGATGTCGTCCAGGCTAGGCCGGTACCCGTTCGACGTGTTCACCGTCAGCGTCGGCATGTCGAGCGAGATGGGCTTGAACTTCGTGTAGGAGAATCGTCCGGAGGCGATCGCGTCGAGAAGCTCCTGGTCGGCGTGGGCGGCCCGATAGGCCGGGTCCTCGGCACGCCGGACGATACGGTCGCGGGCGACGACCGACGGTGTGATGCAGCGCACAACCCGGATCTGCGACAGTGCGGTCAAGGAGCAGTCCGCGCTTTCACAGCTGGTCCTGGAACGCGGCCTCGGCGACCGTAGTCGTCCCTGCCGTCAGCAACGCGGTCAATACCTTGAAGAAGACGTCCAGCATCCGGTAGTCGAGGGGATCGTCACCGCCGATGTGGTGGCCGGGCGTGGCCAGCAACCATGCCCTGCTTGATCTCGTCCCGGATGAGTGCGGGACATCCCAGTCGCTTTGCGACCTCCCGGGCCAGGGCCGTCTTGCCGGTCCCCGGTGGCCCGCTCACCACGACCAGTGTGGGCAAGGTGCTAGAACTGGGGAATTACGAGATGCAACAGAACCTCATTGTATTCGTACGGTGCTGCGCGCTCAGCGTTCGGTCACAGTTCTCAACCCTACGATGTGCGGATTAGTGGACAGTTTGAAGGTCTCCGACCGGTGCGGCTGGAGGCCGAATGCCCGCCAGATCCGTGACCCCGACGACTGCGAGAGGCCCAACTCTTTAGCCATCGACCGCGTCGACCAATGCGTTGCGTTCTTCGGTGTGGATTGCAGCGTCCGGGCGACCACGTCGGCGACCTGCTCGTCCGTCACAGTCCTGGGGCCGCCCGGACGTGGCATTTCACCCAGACCGGTAATCCGGCTGCACGAACCGGGCCCGCCAGCGCCCCACCGCATGAAGTGTGGAACCGAGTCGAGCAGCTACATCCTTGTTCGAGGCACCCTTCGCGCAGGCCAAGATGATCCGGACCGCAGAGCCGCCGGGACGTTGCCGCACCCACTCATCGAGTGCAACCTGTTCCCCGTCCGACAGTGACAACTCGGCCTTTGGCCGCCCCGTCCGCGCCATGGAAGAAATTCCTGACTCAGAACACTAGAGAGGCATGCCATCCGGTACCGAGATGCCGAACTCGACGGTCAGCACGCGGGTGAGCTCTTCGCTGCCGGAGAGCTCCCGCTCCTTGCGGGAGCCGTCCGCGCAGGTCTCGACGAGCTGGCGGCCGCTGAGCGCGAGATGGCCGTCCGGTGTCGCGCGCTGGACATACAGGAGGTGGGAGAACGGGGAACGAGGGTTGGTCGCGATGTGCCAGTTGATGACCTCGAAGTCCGGCGCCTCGAACGGCTCCAGGGTGAACGCGTACTGATCGGTCCACTCGTCGTCCTCGCGCGCCTGGAGTACCCACAGCTCCAGCGGCCCGCGGTGCGGCCGGTGGACCAGGCGGTGACGGCGGTTCGCGGCCTGGAACTCGGTGTTCGCGACCAGGGGGATCGCTTCGAGCAGGGCTCCGTCGGAGCCGAAGCCGACATCTGCCAGGTACGGGACCGGCTCGCCAGGCACGTCGACGAGCAGCAGCATGTGTGTTCGGGGCCTGCTAGCGCCGCGGGCGCCTAGCAGGACCCGCGCGTTCAGGAGCGTGATGCGGAAGCCGAAGACGTCGAGGACGGCGGCCAGCAGCGTGTTGTGCTCGTAGCAGTAGCCGCCCCGGCCGCCACGGACTAGCTTCGCCTCAAGGTCTGGCAGCGCGAGTGAAGGGGCCGAACCACCGATCGATTCCAGGTTTTCGAAGGGGATGCCGTATAGATGGGCACGGTGCAGCGACTGGAGCGTCACGGCGTCCGCCCGTCGCTCCCCGGTCCAGCCGATCCGGGCGAGATAGGCGTCCAGGTCCAGCTGAGCTTTGGAGTCCTGCGGGCTTTCGTCGTTCATTGCCATTCTCCCGACTCTACGCAGCCAGGAGCGGCAGGACCTCGGCCTGCAGGCGGTGTGGTCCTGGTTCTTTTGGCCTAGGGCCAACGCCAGTGACTTTGCATTGCGCAAGGTGCCTCGCCGCCGACCTTTCGTCTCGGCCGCGCTTGAAACAAAGGACTCCCCGATCGCTGCCTTATGCAGCATGCTTTACGGCACTTATTCCGTGTTTCCCGGAGCAGGATCAAGCGGCCTGGCACCAGGACGGGGACGGTCAGCCACGCTTCCGGCGTCCGCAAGCGCGGCAGGTCTGGAGGCTTGGAAGAACCGGCACCGTTCCGTGAGCGGCGACCAGGCCGCTATCCGACGAGGGAGATCGTGAATTCGATCCTCTACCAGTCCCGGACCGGCTGCCAGTGGACCCTGTTGCCGAACGACCTGCCGCCGAAGAGCGCGACGTACTACTTCTACTACTTCGCTGCCTGGCGGGAGGATGGCCCGACCAGCAGATCCATGAACTCCTGCACTGCCAGGTGCGGGAGAGGAGCCGGCGGTTAGAGGACCCGACCCTGGTGATCCTGGACACTCAGAGTGTCCGAGCGGCCACTGAGGTCCCCGCGGTCACGACGGGCAAAGACGCCGCGAAACGGGTGCCCGGCCGCAAGCGAGGACTGGCCGAGGACGTCCTTGGCCTGGTCATCGCTGTCACCGTGGTGGCCGCGAGTGTCCAAGACAACACCGCCGGCATCGCTCTGCTCGACCAGGTTGCCGTCGCAGCCGGCGGCTCGGTCAGCAAGGCCTTGGGCGACAGGGCTTCAAGAACCAGGTCGTCACGCACGGGGACGCCCTCGGCATCGACGTCGAGATCCTCCGGCGCAACCCCGAGGAGCGAGGATTCGTTCCGCAGCCGAAACGGTGGCGGGTGGAGCAGACGTTCGGGACCCTGATACTGCACCGGCGCCCGGTCCGCGACTACGAACACCACCCGGCCTCCTCCACCTCACGCGTCTACTGAGCCATAACCCACGTCATGGCCCGTCGGCTCACGACACGACCACGCTCACCTGGCGCGATCCGCAGGTGGTCAGCGCGTGAACCTCCACCCTCCTTCAGGAAGAGGCAGCCCGGGCGCTGACCGACGATCTCCGCACCCAGATCGACACCCTTCAGACCCAACTCCGCGAGGCCGAACTGCGTCTGGAACACCTCGCCATCACCCGCACGCCCATCACCGGCCTCGCCGATCGAATCCCGGTCCAGCGCCCCGACCTGTCAGGAAGTCTGGAGCTGCCCGAGCACCCGGACTACCCGCGCATCCGCGCCGTCTTCAACGGCGCCACCGGCCCCAGAGGGCCCGCCACATCTGCCAGGCCCTCGACTTCGAGCTCCTGCCGAAACACTTCGAACACATCCGAGCCAAGATGAAACGCCTGGTCACACTAGGAATCCTCACCGAGGCTGAGCCCGGCACCTTCAGTAAGAAGCAGTAACCAAGTCCGGATCGGACATCAACTTACGATCCGCCCGCTTTACGAATGTTTGCTACGTGTGGAGCAACAGCAGTGCAGACAACTAAGTCAAGAGGCAGGACTACGATCAGATGCGCGCATGCTCATCGAAAGCTCAGAACGACCCAAGGAGCCCGACACATGTCCAAGCACGAGCGGTGGAGCAAACTACTGGAGTTGCTGGCCGCCGAGGGCAGACTGGAGGTCGAGGAGGCCGCAACAACGCTCGAGGTCTCGCCCGCGACCATCCGTCGGGATCTCGACGAGCTCGCCGATCAGCAGATGCTCGTACGCACACGGGGCGGAGCCGTCGCCCACGGCGTCTCCTACGAACTGCCGCTTCGCTATAAGTCCTCGCAGCATGCGCCTGAGAAACAGCGCATCGCTGCGGCCGTAGCCGAGTTGGTCGGCGCGGGTGAGGTCGTGGGTCTCAACGGGGGCACGACCACGACCGAGGTAGCAAGGGCGCTGGCGCTACGCACAGGCAATAGTGGCCAGCGGGACTCCCCGCAGACCTGTGTCCCCGCGCTTACCGTTGTCACCAACGCCCTCAACATCGCCGGTGAACTCGCCGTACGCCCTCAGATCAAGATCGTGGTGACCGGCGGCGTAGCCCGACCCCAGACGTACGAGCTGGTCGGCCCGCTGACCGTGGGCGTGCTGAACGAGGTCGTGCTCGACATCGCCGTCCTCGGTGTCGACGGCGTCGACAGGCAGTTGGGCCTGATGGCCCACCAAGAGGACGAGGCAAACATCAGTCGGCTATTCGCCGAGCGGGCACGCAGCGTTGTCGTGGTCACCGACTCGTCCAAGATGGGCAAGCGCGCCTTCGCAAGGATCTGCGGACTTGACCGCGTCGATGTGTTGGTGACCGATTCGGCGCTCCCCCACGACATGGCGGCCAGCCTGACAGAGGTGGGCATCAAGGTCTTGGCCGTCTGAGCTGTGGTTGGCCCACGGAACCGCGCGACGGCCGCAGCGCCCTGCTGATCCATCCCGTATTCCCGGTGATCTTGCCGGTGATGCTCACCTCCGCTAGTGCCGTATCAAGCAACGTTTGCCCTGCTGACGATGGCGCGTAGGCGCCGGTCGCTGGCGTGGCCGTTTCGCCAGATGATGTAGCGGCGGATCATGCTGCCCTGTTCCTTGTGGTCCGCGTGGTCGGTGCCGTCGAGGGTGAAGTAGCGCAGGGCGGTGAACTGGGCTTCGATGCGGTTCAGCCAGGAGCTGTCGGTAGGGGTGTAGGCGATCTCGACGTTGTTCGCCGCGGCCCAGATTGCAACGCGTTGGCATCTCTTGGTAGTCAGGTGCGGGGAGAAGGAGAAGTTGTCGCAGACGATCGCGATCCGAACCGTCGAGGGATAGAGCGCGCGGAGGTAGCGGCAGAACTCCAGGAACTGGGTGCGACGCTTGATCGGCTTGATGTGGCCGTAGAGCTTGTTCTTGGCCAGGTCCAGGGCGGCGAACAGGTGCCGCACTCCGCCGTAGCGGTTGTAGGTTGCCCGCCGCCGTCGGCGCGGTTCGCGGTCGGGGTCCTTGTGATTGCCGCCGCGTTCAGCCCATTGCCGGCCCGGGTGCGGCATCAGGTTGAGCGGGCCGAACTCGTCCAGGCAAAAGACGACGTCGGGCTCACCGCCCTCCGGCATGACATCTCCGTCGGCGATCGCGTAGAGGTGCTCAACGAGGGCCTTCTTGGCCGAGTAGTCGGGGTCGCTGGACGTCTTCCAGGTCTTCAAGCGTTGGAAAGAGACGCCTTCCTCGCGGAGCATGATGCGCAGGCCCTCGTGGCTGATGCCGCCGACCACCCCCTCGGCGACCAGGAAGTCCGCCAGCTTGGTCAGACTCCAGGTCGAGAACGGCAGGTCATGCTCGGTCGGCTTGGACTTGGCGATCTTCTTGATCTCGCGCCGTTCGGCCAGCGTGAACGTCCTGGGCGGGCCGCCCCTGTATTTGGGGTAGAGCGAGTCGAAACCGTCGGTATTGAAGTTGTGGATCACGTCCCGAACCCGGTCGTCACTGGTAAACGACACCGCGGCGATCCTCGCTACCGGCACCCCCTGCGCGGACAGCAGCACCATCTGGGCCCGCCGCCAGGTCACCACCGACCCGATGCCCCTGCGGGTTATCCGCAGTAACCGCGTGCCCTCATCGTCATCGATTTCGCGAACTTTTACACGCTCTGACATCCACATAGGATCTCGCCGCTGTGCCAGGTCCAAGAGCAGAACGGTTTCGTCTACCCCCACCGACTGGCTGCGCGGAGATCGGCGATAGAGGGCATGCTGTCCATCGCTTCCTCTGCACGTCCGTGTTTGATGAGGAGCGCGGCCACCTCCCACGCCGCCACATCGGCATCTGCCCGGAGCAGGCCGAGAGCCTCTTCGACGCGTCCTGACTGCTCCAGGATCCACGCGGTGCTGGATGTCAGTCCGTACAGGTCCGTCGGCAGGGTCTTGGCGTAGGCGAGAGCTTCCTCGTACCGGCCTGCCTCGCCCAGCAGCCCTATCCGGTTCGTGTGGAACCAGGATGAGTGCTCGTCGATGTACTCGGCATCGCGCTCGTCCAGGATGGCTAGGGCGTCATCGAAACGCCCGGCCTCGGCAAGAAGGTGGATGACGCTTTCGAGAAGGCAGGCGTCGTGCTGGTCGAACGTGGGTCGTCCCACCTCGACGGCTTCCTCGATCCGGCCCTGGCGCCCCAGCAGTTCGATCAATGGCCAGCGGAAGCGGTCCCACTCGTCGGCCGCAATGAAGCGTCGCAGGACGGTCTCCGCCTCGTCGGCCAGGCCGCGGTCTTCGAGGGCCCTGGCGTAGTACGGCAAGCCGACATGCGCGTGCTCCCCCATGCCCAGTTCGCGCAGTTCATCTATGCGACCGTTGCGCTGGAGGAGCTCGGCATAGGCGGTAAGCGTGTTCCCGACCAGGAAGCGGCCAGCGGCTATGTCTGCCCCGAGTACCCGGACGGCCTCGTCGACGCGGCCCGCGCGTTCCAGGACCTGGGCCTGAAGGTCCTGCGCATTACTGACCTCGAGGTTCCATCGTTCCTCACCGCGGGCGCTACGGGCCCGCTCGGCCTTCGGTGCGAGCAGTTCAATAACCCGCTCGTCCCGGTTGCGTCCCTCGGTCAGCTCGACCAGGACGGACAGCAGCCATCCCCGGTCCAGATGCGGGGTGAGAACGGCGATCGCTTCATCCACCTGCCCCGCCTTGACCAGCAGCTCCGCGAAGTCGCGGCACACGTGCTCCGACGCCAGCCCCGTATCGTCCGGGCGGCCCCAGTCCAGCGCCTGCTGTACCCGTCCCGCTTGCACCATGATGTCGGCAACCGCCCAGCGTGCTGGCTCCCAGCCAAGCTCGACAAACGGCTCCAGTACGCCCAGAGCCCGCTCGAACTCCGCTATCCTGCACAGCTCGCGCCCTGCCGCCCTCGCGCAGGACCACGCTCCCCTTGAAGCTGCCCGGACCAGCAGCTCCACGTGCCCCTGCTCTACCAACAGGTCCACCAACACGGGCGGGTAGCCACCGAGACCCCGTGACTGCCACTTAAGATCATCAATATTCACGGGCTGAGCGTACGGCCGCCCACTGACAAACCAGCGGCACCATAATCCGGTCGCTCAGCTAGCCGACCGTCGACAACGTGTCTCCCTCTAGCCGTTTCGACGCTCCTCAGCTGCACCGCTTTGACTGGTGCGCAGCGAGTCGTCCCTCACGACAAGGCAAACGTTGCTTGATACGGCACTAGATGCAGGCGAAGCTGCCCCGCCGACGAAGTCCAGGGGCAGCTCTCTCCTACGAGGTCATGATGCGATCGGCATCAGGGAGCGATGGCCATGTCGAAGAGGTGGATGTTGCCGTTGCTCGGCAGGACCACGAACTCGACGTCCTTGGTCGCGTCGAGCGGAATCGAATGAGCAAACACGCGGTAGGCGATGCCCGCGTTTCCGTATCCACTTGGGCGGTTGCGGCCGTCGGAGGACGCGACCAGCGTTGCGCCGTGGGCATTCGCGGGGTCGAACCCCCAGTTGGGGAAGCCGAACGAACCCTTGGTGGAGGTGCCGTCCTTGTAGTACACGGTGGCACTTCCGGTTGCGCTGCTTCCAACACCGGACCCCAGGAAGACGAGCTTGCTTCCCTGGCCGCTCAGGGCTACGGCCTGTCCTGCACTCGACACGTTGTTTTTGGTGCCGCTGGGCACGTCGGGCCAGGCCAGTTTCGCGCCAAGGGCGGTCACCGACGCACCGCGGGTCAGCCCGACGACCGCAAGCTTCTGGGCAGAGAAGCTGTTGCCCGAGCCATCGTAGTTACCCGGCGCGGTATTGGTCTCGTCGGTGATCGCGACACCGTTGTAGGCGGCTTTGAGATTGGCCACGGGGTCGCCCGAGCGCTGGGAACGGGTAGCGGTGGCAAAGCCTGCTCCGTCACCCCCCTTGTACGACGCGGTCGCGGCGAACGTCCGGACGGTGAACCCCGACCGCTGTTCAGGCACCTGGATCATGAAATCCGTGTCTACGGCCTCCTCAGGAGCCAAGGTGCCATCCACACTGCGTTCGGCGGGCTGTACAGCCCAGCCCACCGGTCCGGCGAACGACACCTTCAGCGACCGCATCCGGTCGGGACCGACGTTCCTGACAGTCACCTTCACCGCCGAGATGGCCGGCCCCTGGAGGTCGACCGGGGCTATGGTCACTTCCGTTTGCGCGGCGGCGGGCGCCGGCTCGGGTTCGGCGGCTGACGCTTGCGTGGGGACAAGCAGCATCACCCCTGCCGTAGCGATGGCTCTGAGAGCGGTGTTCAGTCGGGCTAGTCTCACTGCTTGTCTCTTTCTCTAGAGTGCGGTTAATCAGGCGACCGGTGGCATCTCGGACGAACGAGAGTCCAAGCCTGTGCGCAGATTGACCCAGGAGCCGCGGGTGAAGTCCGGGACCTTGACCGGACGGCCGCCCGCGGCAAGGGACTTGACGCTCAGGGGTACGGGCGCGCACCAGGTGGCGGAGTCGTACACGTCGATGTCGGGTACCAGGCCGGCCCGCATCAGCTGGATGGTGCGCCACTGCAGGACGTAGTCCATGCCTCCGTGGCCGCCGTTGTTCGCTGCGTCGTCACCGATCTTCTTCCACAGCCAGTGGTCGAACTCCTTGCGGTAGGTGTCGAACGCTCGCCAGGAGTGGCCGCTGTGATCGGGCTCGACGTAGATGCGGCCGCCGCCGGTTGCCATGACTCCCGCGTAGTCCTCGAAGATGCCGCGGCTGCCTGCGAGGGTGTTTATCCGGCTGTACGGGCGCGGTGAGCTCACGTCGTGCTCGGCCCGGATGACCCGCCCCTTGTCTGTGTCGATGAGGCAGGTGACCAGGTCGCCGTTGACGTACGTCTCCTGCCACGCAGGGTGCGACTTCGGAATGAAGCGCTCGCGGTAGTCCGCCAGCCCCTTCGGCTCGGTCGCGGTGGCTCTCAGCGTCGTCATGCGGTCGCCGCGGTTGATGTCCATGGCCGCCGCGATCGGTGCCAAACCGTGCATGGCGTAGAAGGAAGCGGTGCTGCGTGTGTGCCAGAGGCGGCGCCAGGAGTCGGTGTAGTACGTGTTGGAGAACAGCAGGGAGCGCAGGTCGTGCAGATAGCCGCCGTGCCCGTTGGTAATGTCGCCGAACAGGCCCTCGTGCGCCATTTTCAGCATCGCCAGCTCATTGCGGCCGTAGCTGCAGTTCTCCGCGAGCATCAGATGACGCCGGGTCACCTCTGAGGTGTCAACCAAGTCCCACAGTTCGTCGAGCCCGGTGGCGATGGGCAGTTCGACGATGACGTGCTTGCCGGCCAGCAGCGCAGCCTTGCCCTGCTCGTAGTGGAACTCCCACGGCGTGGCGATGTAGACGAGGTCGATGTCATCGCGCAGCAGCATCTGGGCGAACGAATCGTCGGAGCCGCCGTACTCGGCCGGACGGGGCTTGCCCGCCTTGACCAGCTCGTCCGCGAGGCGCTTCGCACGGTCGGCACGGATGTCACAGACAGCGGTGACCTGCGCTCCGGGCACGATGGACCAGCCCTTGGTCATGCCGAAGCCGCGGTTGCCGAGGCCGATGGTGGCGACCCGGACAGTTCTGTACTCGTCGTACGGCGTGTTGACCATGGAGGTCTGGCCGGCGCGACGGCGCGGATCGGAGGCAGGGACCTCTGCGGCGGCGTGGGGTGTAGCAGATGCGGCGGCACCGAAGCCGACAGTGGCGATAGCGCCTGCAGCCGCTGCTCCTCCCAGAACCAAACGCCGTGATACTGCGGGGATTTCAGGCATGAGAGAACGCTCCTGGGTCCGTGGGTCGGTCAGCCTGGCGGTGAAGACTCTGGCGGGGTGAACGCGACCATGTCAATAGATGCTCTCTATGTCGGATCTATGAACAAAAACAAACAACGAGGTTGAAGGGTGGAGTGCGCCAGCCAGACTGTGTGACATGAGGCAGCCTCCTGCTTGCTCATCGGGCGCACCGCCGGACTCTGCTCCGAACTTCGCACCGCCGCCCCGAGGTGCGCCGCATCAATCCGGAAGGCTGCGGCCATCCGGCAGAGGCAGTTCGCAGCCGGGCCGAGTCAGGGGGTGCCGTCGCCGACAGAGAGGATCCTGACCTCGCAACGAGTGGGGTGGCTCCAGACCGTGGCCCGCCAGTTACCGGCGCCGTGAACCATCGAAAAGGCCGAAGATTCGGCTATCAATCCGTCCTGAGTCTTGACGCCCCCACTGGGATACATCCATCCTCAAGCCAGTGGTGTAGTCCAATTCTCCGTCGTGTTCCTGGCAATCCCAGGCGTGCTCACGGTGGGCCTCCCCTGCTTGTAACGGCAGGCACGGCGAACGGGCTCGCGACGACATGCGCCACATTTCCGCGCCCGAAAACCCGCCCCAGCGGCAGCGCGGACTACCGCAGGTCTTCGCGCACCGCCACTCTCAGCCGCTCCTTACGCACCAAGGCTCTAATGCAGGTTGTGACGATGGGGCCGTCGTGACCTGGGCGCCACATGGAACGAACCGGAGCGGCCCGTTGCGAGTCGCACGGACGACAAGGGGCTGAGCCCACGCCAGCCCGTCGTTCCCCATCTCTCGAGCTGCCGCGTCCCCGCGACGCCGGCGCGCGTCGGGAAGAATTTCGGAGGTTGATCGTGCAAAGCGCTTCTGTTCTCGCCTCGGCGAGAGCTCGTCCTGGCTGGCAGCTGATCCGTTGGATGCTGCTCCTATCTGTGGTGTTGGGCCTCGTCTCGTCGACGACTCTGGTCAGCAGTGCCGCGACCGAGAACGAGCCGACCGCCTACGACGGTCAGCCTCGCCACGAAACGGCGCTGTTCGGTATCAAGGGCCCGAACAATGGTGCGGCACAGGCGTTCGTCACCAGCGACGGCAGGGTGGAGAAGGCGTCGCTCTACCTGTCGAGTGGCGCCGTCACCGGCACAGTAACGGTGCAGATACGAACCGTGCGCCAGGATTCCGCCACCGCAATCGCTACGAGCACACTGGACATCGCGAAGCTTGGCGGCGGCGGTGCGGGATGGCTCGACTTCCCGCTCGGCGTCGATGTCGTCCCCGGCACGACCTACTACCTCTTCGCTCAGGCGAGCACGACGGAGACCAAGCCGATCGCCTGGTACGGAACAACGTCACCGGTCGAGGGCTCGCTCACGAGCTGGAACTACGACCTCGCAGCCTTGGGTGGCTGGCGCGCGTCAGCGCTCCGGCCCGCCTTCTTCATCGACCCGACTGACACCGAGGGTTGTGGCGACCCGGACATGTGCTACCGCGGTGTACCCGCCTCCGTGCTGGCCGCCTCCACCGCCGGTCTGTACTACAACGGGACGACCACCGCCGCCATCACCCCCGTGCAAGCGTATGGTGCGTCCTACATCGACGGCAGCAACGTGTTGCAACTTCCCAGCGGGCGCTGGAGATACCTTCCTGCCGGAGCCACCGAGCCGGTGACGGTCCCCGCAAATGACCCTGGCGCCCTTGAACAAATCAAGGAGTCGCGCGCCTGGCTCGACAAGGGCAAGGTGCCCGGGAAGAAGGGAACCGAGCGCGATGTTGCCACCCGAGCCCTGCTGTCCATGAGAGCGCTCGTACAGCCCAACGGCGCTTCAGCCGCCGCGTGGTACTCCATCTGGAAGTACTCCTGGCCGCGCGACTCAAGTTTCGTGGCTGCCACTTTCGCGCACACCGGACACGCCGACGAGGCGTACCGCATCCTGACCTACAACGCATCCACCCAACGCCCCGACGGCACCTGGGAGGCACGCACCAAGCTGGACGGATCTGGGCCGCCGGACAAGCGTGCGTGGCAACTTGACGGGAACGGCTGGGTTCCCTGGTCAGCCTGGCAGTGGTACCAGACTGCGCCACGCAAGACCCGCGACGAGGACGCCGCAAAGCTGTACCCAATGGTCGAGAAGGCGGCAGACTACGCCGCCGCTTCGCTTACGGCAGAGGGACTGCCGCCTGCCGCGCCGGACTACTGGGAGCTCGGAACAGACACCGCGAACATCGGAACAGCTGCCCCGCTGCTCAGCGGTCTCAACGCCGCCTCGGATATCGCCCGACGCCTTGGCCACGATGATGACGCCGCACGCTGGTCGCAGGCCGCACAGAAGCTTTCTGCGGCGATCGGCAAGCATTTCGCACCGCTGGGCTATCAGCGCACCGTGGATGGTCTCCACGGCAGGGACAGCGCAGCGGCCTTCATGGCGCCGCCCTTCAACATCGCACCCGCTGATCTGCCTTCCGCTCTCGACTCCACCTACGCGGCTCTGCTGCGCCCGAACGGAGGTGTTGTCCCCGGCAACGACCCGAAGCACAACTGGGGTGCGTCAACCTGGACACCTAGCACCTCGTTCTTTGCCCTCGCATGGGCGGGTCTCGGGGAGGACGATAAAGCACGCTCCGTGCTCGACTGGGTGTTCTCCAAGCGAAACGTCCTCGGCGAACTGCCGGAAATGGTGAACGGCGCCGGCGACCCTTCCTCCGTAGTCCCGCTCGGCTGGACGGACTCCATCGTCATCATGACCCTGCTCCAGCTCGACGGTGGCAAGGGTCTCCCCGTGCCACCCTCGGCACACTGAGCTAGCGGCGGCGTACCCCGCTCCACGTGGGGTACGCCGCACAGATCGTTTCGTGGACGCCACCAACTTCAAGACCGTCACTTGCCTGACATGGACTTGGCCAACGTCGGCGCCAGACCGACCGGTTGAGGACGGCGACGTACAGGATCATCTCACGACCCCGGCGATCAGGTGCGGGTAGTAACCGTCGCCGAGGCGGGAGAGGATCAAACCGGATTCGTCGGCCCATCGGCCGGTAGAGCAGTGGGCGGCCCAGAAATCGCTCCCTGCGGTAGGCGGATACGCTGGCCTGCGCCGTCATCCACCAGGGCCTCCGCCGCAACGGCTGGCTCTGCCCCTCAGCCGTCAGGCGCCGCGGTACTACGCAACGCCTCCGGCCAGGGGGACGGCAGTGCGTCGAATGGCACCGCCCAGGTGACGAAGACCGGGTGGTGCATCAGAGAGTGATAGCGCCGCATGGTGGTTTTCGTGTGGCTGGGTTTCGACGAAAGCGTCCAGGCTCGTACGGTCACGCCACGCGGACAGAGTCCAGAAGGTCTTCGCGAGCGGGGCTGCGCGCAGGGAGACGCCAAGTGCTCCTTCAGATGCCAGTACCTGGCGGCGGACCGCTTGTGCCGCACTGATGAAGCGGGGCGTGTCCCGGACTCGGTGCAGTTGCAGTCGGGCGGCGAGGACCAGTACCTGCGGGGAAATCGACGAATCCATATCGTCGCTCGCGGCCGGTGTCGCGGTCCAGGGCACGATTGGCATCGTGGGACTCCCGAGGCTGTGGTTCGACTCCTGGTCCAGAGTGCGTGCCGCTGCCGCCCGGCGCGAGTCGGGATTCCGGCCAGCTCACCCACACCGGACGCGCCGGGTTGATCACTTGGGACGTGAACGTCGGCTCCACGATCTGTCGGGCCCATCAGCACGCTGCCGATGCCCGGCGCGACGGCCAGAATCAGAAGGAACCGCCGGGCGGCCGCCAGGCGGAAACTAATGATCACAGCCGGGGTCGTTCCCGCGGCGGTTGGACCACGAAGATTCACCTGGCCTGCGGACAAGGGCAGAAGCCGTTATCGCTGCTGGTCACAGCGGGGCAGCAGGGAGACAGCCCGCAGTTCACAGCCGTAACAGCCGTATGGGAAGCCACGGGTTCCTCGCCTCGGTCTGGGCAGGCCACGGGTTCGCCCGTTGCGGGTTCGTTGCGACGATGCATATTCATCGCGCGCGAACCGTGCGGATCTGCGTCGGCAGGGAATCCGCTGCACGATTCCCCAACCTGCCGATCAGGCCGGCAACTGCAACCGCGGGGGCCGTCTGGCGGGCGGTCACCGGCCTTCGGCCATGAGGACTACAAGGCCAGGCACGCAAATCGCGCTGTCGCTGGAACAGCAGGGCGGCGAGCAGGACGTGCCGCGCCTCTGGGGCGAAGCACCAAAGGTGGCTGGGCGAGGGCGCCGACGCTCTCGTCCAGCCAGGCGTTGATCAACGGTACGCCGATCCCGGTGAACGCCTTTCCGGGAAGCCGACGGCGCGGCCTTGCTTGAGCTTGGAGATCTCGTCCAGCAGTGAGTTAAAGCTGACGTTGCCCGGTTGGGCCTTGATGTCTGCCAGCACCGACTCCATGTCTTCTTCGTCATCCTCAGCGGTGCCGCCGTCCTCCGCGGTCGCGTCATCTTGGGCAGGCCCGTCGCCCGTCAGGTCGGTGAAGCCCAGCGCGCCCCGGTGATGGGTGCAGTCCTACGCCCGCGCGGGGCGGGCAACACTTTCGGACTGGGCGCTGGGGTACGGCGGGCGCGGGTGCCGCCGAAGTGCCCGGGAGGGACGGGGTGACCTGGTAGAAGCCCGGCCGTCGCCGCGCCCGTTGGCCGCGAGAATTGCCGTCAGCCCCTGGTGGACGACGGGAACGGCTCGGTAGCAACGGTGCGGCCGACGGGCCCGACGAGCCGGATAATGACGCACAACGGGGCGCGCCACCGGTTTTCGAACGTCTCGCCCAACGACTGCTGACGCCGCCACCGTGCGTCAACTCCGCCGTAAGCGAGCCAAGCCGGGTAGGAAGCTCGCATGCAAAAGGGCAGCAAGATCGGGCTGAGGGCCCGGGACGAGGACGACATCCCCAATCTGCGGACCGAGCTCTACGACACTGTGGTCAACTCCGCGCGGGTCAAGGCCGGGCAGCGGCGGCCGATCTCACCCGGTTCGAAGGACCCGCGGCTCGTGGTGGACGACACGGCGCAAGGCAGCGTCGCATTGTCCGTGGTGGAGCTTGAAGGAGGCGAACCCGTTGGGGCAGGCGGACAGTGTCACGGGTCCTGCACAGTTTTTCGATGACTCTCACGCTGACACAGTAGGGCTGACAAACCGCGCAAAGTACAAAGTATTTGATTGTGGACTCTGTGATCTGCGTGTCTGCGCAGCCTCCATGCCAGACGGACGCCGGTTCCGGCATCTCGGCCAGCACAGGGTAGTCGGTGTAGCCGGTCGCGCCGCCGGTGTACATCAGGCCCTGGCCCGCACCGGATTGAGCGGTGTGCCGATGCGCAGTCGGACGACCAGGTCGGGGTTGGTCAGGAAGGAGCGACCGAGGGAGATCAGGTCGGCTCGCCCGTCGGCCCGGACCGCTTTGAGACCGAGGACCTCGTGTGGCCGGAGCCGGCTGGGTGCGTCATGACCCAGCGCAGTGCCTGTTGCGGTTTGGCCAGTGCCGGTGGTGGAGGGGGGTCTCGATGCCCTGCTTGAGCTGGCGGACGTCGCGATTGACGACCGTGCGGTCGCCGCGAAGTCCGTGGAGTTCACGCATCGGTGCCGGAGTGCTCAGGGAGGGCCCAAAACTCACTCGCGGAGTTCTGGGCCCTCCCTGTTTCCGTTCCCGGCGGCCAGTACCTCTCGGACGGTGCCAGGATCCAACGGCTGGCACACACCTGCCCGGTGTATCCCCCCTCCTGGGCGGAAGACGGGGGACGCAGCGTCCCTTGGCTACCCTTACGAGCCGCTCAGTGCCAGCGAGTCGACGTTGACGGCGCAGTCGTCCTGTGCCGTGCATATCAGGGTCATCGGGGTGATGCCCTTCTTCAGCTCGACGGTGACCCTGACGGCTCCCCAGGTGTCCCAGTTCGCTGTCACCGGGAACGACACCCGGGCCGGGGAGCCCTCTGTCAGGTCCAAGGTCATGGTGCGGGTCTTCGCCTCGTAAGGCGGCTTGGAACCGCCGACGGAATTCGCGTACCGGACCTCGAGCGTGTAGGTGCCCGCGGTGGGCGCCTTCAGGTGAGCGGTGATCCCGGCGCCGGTGCTGTTGAGCCGGTCGACGAATCCGGTGCCCGTGTAGCCCTTATGGTTGGTGTTCACTCCAGCCTTGCCGACGAGCCTCGTCTTCTCCGCCTCGCACGTCTCGCCCGAAGTGCATGGGTCGACGACGGCCAGAACTACGCCCGCCCGGTCGGTAATGGTCTCCGTGCCCGTCTCACGGGTGGCGGTGGCGGTGAAGTTCACCTCGCCCGAGGGAGTGCCGGCCGGTGTGGTGACCTGCCATGCGACCTCGACCGTCTGGCCCGGTGCGACCTGCCCAAAGGTGCGGTCGCTCTGCGGGGTGGGCTTCCACGCCTCCGGGGCCTTCAGCGCGAGCGCGACGTCCCTGGCCGGGGACGAACCAAGGTTGGTGTACTTAGTGACGACCGTGGTGGGCTCACCGGCTTCGGCGAACTCCGCCGTCGTCGCCGCCTCCACGACGGCCGCGTACCGGCCACCGGCGACCGCGAACTCGGCGATGCGGGGCTTGTCCCCTGCGTCGTCGCCCGCGGTGAAGTGCAGCCGTACGTAGCGGGCCTGGACAGCGGGGAAGCGTATGTGGTCGGTGCCACCGGCCCTCGGGGCGACGGTCTCCCTGGTCGTCCACGTCTTCGCGTCCTTGGACGTCTGCACCTCGTAGCCGAAGGAACCGTTGCCCGACCGGGACACCGATGCACCCGCGACCCTCTGGGAACGACGCAGGTCGACGCTCAGCTCGGCATCCGGCTTCTCTGAGGCCCAAGCGGTGCTGCTGTTCCCGTCCACGGCGGCCGCCGGGTAGTAGCTGCTTTCGGAGGAGTCGGCCGTCGCCGGCGCGCATCGCGCCGCATTGCCGGTCGGCTCCAGATCGGGGCGCCCGGTGTCGATCCGCACAGGAGCGCTGTCGGTCAGCCGCACCTTCCCGGACGGCGTTTCAATCGTCCCCGACGGTCCGCTGAGAAGCCTCACGGTGGTGGTCTTCGGCCCGACGAAAATGGACAGTTCGCGCCCCTGCCACTTCAGGCGCTCGAGCGTGACGCCGTCGGAAAGTTGCGGGGGCAGGGTCGGGTTCAACTCCAAGCCGTCAGTCTTCCAGCGGAGTCCGGCCAGTCCGTACGGGAACGTCTGGAGGAAGCCACCTGCCCCGGTGAGGAAGGTGAACGCCGGAGCGCCCGCGTTGTCTCCAGCCTTGTCACCGCGCGACTCGGAGAACTGTGCGAAAGGCTCGCGGATGAACGGCTGGACCGATCGGAGCAGGTAGGTGTAGTCCACGCAACCAGGGTCGCCGATTGCCGCAGCGGCGATCATATGGACGGAGTCCGTCATCGCCGGACCCTCGGGGTCGGTGCGTGCCGCGTAGTAGTTCAGGTCGTTGCGTGCAACGTCCTTGGGCATCGGCCAGTTGTACGGGTGCTGCATCAGGACGGTGTCCGCTTGCTTGACCTTCTGACCGGCGTACCCGTCGTACTCGGGGTGCGTGCCCGTCGCGGCGTCGAACGGAATCCTCAGCTTGTCGGCGATGGCCGCCCACTGGCCGGGGGCTGCGGAGCCAACGATCGCGGCGGCCTCGGTCGCGAGTCGCAGGGTGGTGGCCGCCCCCGCGTTGGTCGAGACATTGTCGTCGCCGTGCGAGTACTCGTCGGCGCCCGCCACCTTCCTCACGCTGTACGAGCCGTCGGCGTTCGCGGTGACCCGCGACGCCCAGAACTGGGCCAGTGCCTCGATGACCGGCCAGCCGGTGGACTTCAGCCACTCCTTGTCACCAGTGGCCTGGAAGTACTGCCACTGGGACAGCGCGATGTCACTCTGCAGGTGAGCCTGAGTGTTGTAACAGGGCCCAACGCCGGTGCAGTCGCCCGTGAGCGCCGAGGTCCACGGATACAGCGCGCCCTTGAAGTTACCGCCCGTCGCGTTCCTCTTCGCCTGCTCCAGGGTGCGGTAGCGGTAGTCGACGACCGACTTGGCGAGTTCGGGATGAGTAGCAAGCAGCGCCGGGAACATCCAGGTGTCAGCGTCCCAGTAGACCTGACCCGCATACGTGTCGCTGCTCAGTCCCGCCGGCCCCAGTGACCACGACTGGCCCTCTCGCACGCTGGACAGCAACGAGTAGAAGCTGCCGTTGATCCAACTCTGCATACGGTCCTGGCCCGGCACCTTGATCTCCGTGCGCCACAGCTCGGCCCAGGCGTCGGTGTGCTCGTCGAGTATCTTCGTCCAGCCGTCCCCGGCTGCGCCGGTCGCGGCGGCCAGCGCGGCCGCCTCGGGGTCCTCGCTGGTCTGCTCCGTGTCGAGGCCGACGAACTTGGTGAACTCGTAGGTCTCCCCTGCCTTCACCGGGAAGGACAGCCGCTGGCCGGCAGTTAGTCCGCTTGCCTCGACCGCCTTTGACGCGGCGGGTTCGACCGACCCGGAGTGGGTCAGAGTGGAGGCGATCGTGCCGTCGATTCCGTTGCCCACTGTCGCGAAGGACACCCGCGAGGTGGAAGTGCCGGCATCGAATCCGGTACCGGTCCCGGTCAGCCGCCGTGCGCCGGCACCGTCCAGCAGGTCCGTCACCGAGGCCGTGCCCGACCAGCGCGGGGTGAGGGTCAGCCGCACAGCCCCCACATGTGCGCGCTCGCGGTCCGCGAGCACCTCATAGGTGAGGTCTGTCGTACGGCCTGAGGCCGAGCGCCAGGATGCGGTGGTGGTGACCAGACCGCGCCGTACATCGAGTTCCTGCCGGTAGGACTCGAGTGTGCTGTTGGGTGCGGCCGCGTAACTGTCATCGCCTTCTGCGGTGGTGGCGAAGTCCAGAGTTGACCAGGTCGGCAGCGCAGCCAGGAACTCATTCCTGCCCTGCTTGGCGAACAGCCCGGCCGCGTGTGCTCCGTCGTATCGGGGCGTCCACAACGGATGCCCGGTCGGACCACCGCTGGCGTAGTAGCCCATACCCTTGGCCGGGATCCGCTGTGAGAGGTAGCCATTGCCCACGTAGGCATGTGCGTCGTAGTCGTTGCTGGGCTCATCGGCGGCCATTCGCCAGGGGCTCGATGCCGAGCCCTCGCCCGCCCGTTGACCAAATGCCGCCTGTGCCACCCCGTCGTCGCCGGATGCTGTGCCCGGCAAACCGAACGTCATCGCCAGCGCGGCCGCAGCCAGGCACAACGCACCGTACTTCCTACTTCTGTACCCCATGACACCTCCCAGACCCTTGCGTGAAGTTGCTCATTACTGACTCCTTTGAGCATTAACGTGCATCCAAACAGTGAACGCAGCGGACGTCTACGGTTGCGCATGCGTTTGTTTCCAGAACTCAAGGTCGTTCACTCTTGCCAGCCGGGAGCGGCGGGCTGCGCAGCACCGTGACCTCTCGGTCCCCGGCCGAACCGTCCCGGGTCGAATCCCAGCAGCGAACACACACCTGATTTCGTGAGGGTGCAGTACGCGTCGTGATCGAGACGGGCAGGCCGATGCCGGAAGTCGCCAAGGAGTCCTGTGTGATGGCGTCCCGTGGAGTGGTGTAGCTGATCTTGGCGGGGTGTGCGCCTGCTTTGAGCTGTCATGTGCGTCGGCTGCGAGTGAGTGCTCCCTGAAAACGATTGACAGCGGCCAGTTCATTCGGCTCTGGTCAATCTTTCGGGATGACCGTGCGTAACCAACCCCCAACTCCCATGTTGATCATGCATGTTGGGAGATCGCATCGCCGAAGCCCTACTGCCGCATCTGGCGGGTGTCGCGATAGAGGACATACGAGCCGAGGGAACGAGTATCCGAATCACCGCCTCGGCTGCCGCCAGTTGCAGACAGTGTTCAGGCTGCGGCACGGACTCACAGCGTGTCCACGCAAGACCTTCGTCGAGCAGGTCGATGGGCTCACCTTCCGGCACGGCCGACGCAGCCAGCTGAAGCAGGCGATGCTGATAGCGATCGGGCGCTTCCTGACCGGACGAGCCGGCGCTAAAATCGCAGCCATGCTGCACTGCGCAGTCAGCCCGAACGCCCTGCTCAACCGTGTGCGGAGACTGCCCGCCGAGCCGCCGGAGCGGAGCCCGCGCGTGCTGAGTGTTGACGACTTCGCTCTCCAGCGCGGTCACATCTACTGCACTGTGCTTATCGACATCGAGACCAGCCGCGTCGTCGATGTTCTGGCGGATCGCACTGCCGAGACTTTCACCGCCTGGATCGAGCTGCATCCCGGGGCTGAGATCGTGTGCAGGAACCGCGCGAGCGCGTACGCGGAGGCGATCCGCACGGCCGCTTCGCATGCGGTCCGGCCCGCAGACCGCTTCCGCATCTTACGACAAGGGCGCCGCGATCCAGGTGATCGCCGAGACGCTACACATTGACCGCAAGACGGTCAGCAAGGACGCGCACGCGGCCACCGTCG
Source organism: Streptomyces sp. NPDC055749 (assembly GCF_053617235.1). Taxonomy (NCBI): domain Bacteria; kingdom Bacillati; phylum Actinomycetota; class Actinomycetes; order Kitasatosporales; family Streptomycetaceae; genus Streptomyces; species Streptomyces sp. NPDC055749. Next base: position 89,656 of record NZ_JBSHFH010000017.1, read on the forward strand.
AGGAGGTCCTCTCTCCGCCGCCGCGGCGCCACTCGCCACTGCAGGCATGGGCCGAGTGCCTCAATATGCGCGGGCAGGAAGGGTGCACCGACAGCAGCAGGCTCTTCCGCGAGATCCAGGAACGCGGCTTCCGTGGCAGCAACCGCAGTATCCGGCGCTGGCTCGAACCGCTTCGCTCAGCAGAAGCCCCAACGCCGAAAGGGTCCAAGACACCCACCGTCCGTCAGGTCACTGGGTGGCTCACCCGCCACCCCGACAACCTCAGTTCCGGTCAACAGCTCCGCCCCAAGCGGATCCTGACCCGCTGAACTCGGCGATCTGCGTAGGCACATCCAGGACTCCGCTCAGATGATGGCGAACTTCACGGACACCTCCTGCCACGCTGGGTCAAGGCGGCCGAGGGCAGTGACCTGCCACCCTTGCGCGGCTTCGCCCGCAACTTCCGCAGGGACTTCGACGCCATCATTGCTCGCCTCACTCTGCCTTACTCCAGCGGCATGGTCGAGGGTCACGTGAGCCGGGTTAAGACCGTGTCCTATGTGGGGTTGGCTCGTTGAGTTGCGTATGGGGCGGGGTACGTGGAGTTGGATTGTTCCGGACGGGCTGTGGGAGATCGCGGAGCCGCTGATCCCTCCGTCGAAGGTGCGGCCGCAGGGTGGCGGGACGCAGGACACGCCTGATGAGACGCTGTTTGCGGCGATCATCTACGTGCTGGTCAGCGGATGCGCCTGGCGGGCACTGCCGCCGTGCTTCGGGATATCGAAGTCGACGGCCCACCGCAGGTTCCTGATCTGGTCCAGAGCTGGTGTCTGGGGCCGGCTCCACGAGGAGATCCTGCACCGCCTGGACGACGCCGGCCTGCTGGATGTCTCCCGGGCCGTCCTCGACTCCGCCCACGTCAGGGCTAAAAAGGGGGCGAACTCACAGGTCCGAGCCCCGTGGACCGGGGCAAGCCGGGTTCCAAGATGCACGTCCTGTCGGACGCGAACGGACTGCCCCTCCTCGTCGGCCTCTCCGCGGCGAACACCCATGACGGCCTCGCGCTGAAGCCCATGATCGAGGGTCACCAAACGAGACACGACCCCCACCGTGGCCGGTACTTCAAGCCCCAGCGCCTCCACGCGGACAAGGCATATGACGTCCACCACCTGCGAAAATGGCTCTGGGGCAAGCACATCGGCGTGCGCATCGCCCGCAAGGGAGTCGAGTCCAGCGAACGGTTAGGACACCGCAGATGGGTCATCGAACGCACGATGTCCTGGCTGACCGGATACCGCAGACTCAACCACCGATACGAACGCCACCCCCGCAACTACCTGGCCTTCTCGGCCTCGCCGCCGCCCTCTGCTGCTACAAACGACTCGCCCGACTCACCACATAGGACACGGTCTAAATACCTCAAACGACAAGGGATGGACGGGCCAACTTCAATCTCCTGCGGCGCCGCATCCTGCTCACACCGTGAACCGAATCACGCACGGTCATCCCGAAAAGTTGATCAGAGACATCTCAAACTGCCCTCCGACAAACGAGGGCGGCCACCGTGTAACTGTCGCTGGTGAACGGCCAGTTCGACCCAAAGGGGTACACCGTGACCTTGTCCCAGCCTGACCTTACTCGCCTGCTGGAGTCACTGCGTTCGGCAGATGTTCTTGAACTCGTAGGCGAAGTCGCCGAGCGGTTGTTGTAGGAGCTGATCGAGGCCGAGGCCACCGCGCAGATCGGAGCGGAAAGGAACGAGCGGGCCTCCACTCGCACCGTCTACCGCAACGGGCACCGGGACAAGACGGTGACCACACGGGCCGGTCGGTACGCAGTTCGCGGTTCCAGTGCCGGACCATCCCGCTCCGGGAGAGCGTGAACGAAATGAAGACGCCCGGGATATAGGAGTGGATCAGGCTCGAGACGTTCGCCTTGTAACTCCACAGCAGTAGGCCAGCGACACCAGGCCGTTGGAGAAGGCGAGCCGATATCCGCGGTTGTGCAGCTGGCGCGGCAGATAGCGATGCTGGATAAGAATCGAGGGCAACGGCGGGAAGCCGTTGAATGCCGTGTTCGCAGCGAGTATCCGCACCAGAACGGTGGCTGCCTTAATGTAGTGGAGGCCGACGTTGTCGTTGCCGCCGAAAGACCGCCGCGCCAGCTGCGCGATGCCGATGCGCTGGGTGTGGCTGTCGCAGGGAGCTCCGCGTCCGGCGAGGCGGCACGCGTCGTCGGCGTCGGTGTTCTCCGGCACGAAGCTGAAGGCATCACGGAACCAAAAGGATATCAGGTTGGTTCAGGTGTCTCGATCGATGCTCCCGCCGTAGAGGAGCTCGGTCACGTCAATGAGAGCCTGGGCAAGCCTGGCAACAGGACATGCCCGATCACCTGAGGTATTCCTTTCACATGGATCCCCGTCAGCGAGCAGTCGTTCCCTGCCTTATGCGGCGCGGTGGACGGCTGCTGCTCACCGCTCCCTTCGCCCTGATCGTGACGGTGACTGTAGTGGACATCCTGTCGCCGCCCGAGGTTCACCTAGGACCTTTCCTGATCGCCGCGCCCGCCGTGACGGCATCATTCGCGGGGCCGCGCATTACAGCATTCGTGGGTGCGGTCGCTGTGCTGGCCCAGGCAGTAGTGGCGTTGGTACGGACGAGCCTCACAGACCTGAATCACACATACCAGATCATCGCGCTGATCCTGATCTCGATCATCGTGACTTTCTTCGCCTATCTGCGCGAGCGCGACGAGAACAGGGTGGCGCGGCTGCGCTCCATCGCCCACGCCGCCCAGAGCGTCGTCCTGCGCCCGCTTCCCCAGCGGGCGGGCCCACTGCACATCGCATCCATCTACCTCGCGGCCCAGGAGGAGGCGCAGATGGGAGGCGACCTTTACGCGGCAGCCCGAACGGCGTCCGGGACCCGATTGCTGATCGGCGACGCGAGAGGCAAGGGACTCGACGCGATCAGCGAGGCGTCGCTCGTCCTTGGTGCTTTCCGAGTCACGGCGCCCCACGCGCCGGAATTGCCAGAACTGATCCGACAACTAGAAGCCGGAGTCCACTCGGCCGAGGCGAGCGCCACCGCAGCGGAGGAGAAAACTGAGACAGAAGGGGAAGCCGAGGAAGTTTTCGTCACTGCGTTGGTACTCGACATCCCCGACCATTCGCCGGTAGTACGGTTTGCGAACTGCGGGCATCCGCCACCACTGCTCCTGAGCAATGGTCGCGTGATCCCCCTCGACACGGCCGACGCAAGCCCCCCATTGGGACTTGCGGACGTCTTCTCCCCCAACGTGACGGTGGAGACCTTTCCCTTCAACGTCGGCGACGTGCTCCTGCTCTATACGGATGGTGTTGTTGAAGCCCGCGACCGCTCGCGCGCCTTCTACCCTCTGATGGAGCGGCTTACGGCCTGGGCCAGGGACGATCCGCCGACGCTGCTCAGCCATCTGCATGCCGACCTGCAAGCGTACGTGGGAGGCCGTCTCGGCGACGACGCTGCACTCGTTGCAGTGGAGCGGCTCCCGTCGAATGCGTAATCGGGGTTCGCTATGGACTTGATGATCGGACAGACATGACCGACGATGACGCAACGAGACCTTCAGGTCATCGGGCTGCCGACTGCCGGGACTTTCCCGCAGAACCGCGGCGAGGCTACCTGTCGGGCACCCCTGCCTATCGACACCGCTCAGTGCATGCAGTCCATTGGTTGTCCTCGGCACTCTGGCCACTGGCCAGCAGGTGCAGTTCTGGTGACTCCGCGGGGCTCAACGCGGGGTGCGACCTGTGGACGGTACCCACAACGCGGCCGGCACTCTGTCAAGCCACGGCTGGCCAGCCGTTCGACGTGTGACGGGCATGCCGGCAGGCTCCGCCAGTCCACGCTGGCCCGCACGGGTGCTTTGTCTCTTGTAGTTGAAGATTCTTCACGCGTCTCGGCGCAAGCGTGAGTCGCCCATACGGCCGGGCGCGGCTTCTGTACTGCCATGTTGCGATGCCGGATGATCCCGTCGTTGGCACGACGTGCGCTCGTGCGTACATCTCGTAAGGCGAGGAGCAACAGTGTGACGAACCCATCCGGCGCGCTAGACGTCGCCATTACGCCGATGACCATCCAGCACCTCCCTGATGTGCTCGGCCTGGGGCATCGCGCGTTCGACACCGCCGTCAAGCCATACACGGGATGGTCCCTGTCCGCGGTGGCCACACACGTCGAGGCGCTCCATCCTGCATGCTTCGTCGCTCTGAGGGGCAATGAGGTCTGCGGCTTCGTTCTTGGCTCCATGACCTTCGAGCAGCGGACCGACTGGGGCTACCTGGAATGGATCGCCGTCAGTACCACCACCCGAGGCCAAGGAGTAGCCGACCGCCTCGTAACGACCTGCCGCGACCAGCTCGCAGAGCTGGGAGCGACGGCCGTCATTACCGACGTCGAAGCGCGCAACAAGGCTTCGTCCGCGCTCATGCAACGCAACGGCTTCGAGACGGAAGCCTCGATCAACCTGTGGGTACATACGATCGGTAGAAATGCGACTACGGCACCCCCACTCCACCTCAGCCGATCACGCAAGAGCGCTGCTCTTGGCAGGTCAGACGGTGCAGCAGACCCTCCGTCCACCTGACCTCGAAGGCCCGAGGTGCACGGGGCCGTACGTCCGGTGGATGCGCGAAGTTGATCGTAGCGCGTCAGCGAATGCAGAGATCTGCTCTCCCGGCCGGCCCACCCAGAAAGTGCACCTGACGCTGACTAGACCGACGCGTCGGGCGCACAAGGGTGCGGCCTGGACCATACGATGAGGCGGGTCGTGCTATGCACGACCCGCCCGCCGAGGCGATTGGATGAGCCAGGCGGCGGCCAGGCCGCTTGACCGGAAGGGGCTTGTGAGGTCCTCGGGTGGATCGGGGTCTCTACTGCGCGGACGTTCCGATGGCCTTGAAGTCGGTGATGTGTACGCCGGGGTTTGCGGAGTTTCCGGTCATGTTGACGCGCAGGTAGCGCGCGGTGGTGTCGACTGGGTGGGTGTCACCAGCACTGTCTGCCTTGGCAGTGCTGGTCTTGGAGGCGATGGTCGTCCAGTTGACAGCGTCCGTGCTGGCCTGGACGTCGTACTGGTAGGAGCGGGTGCCGTCGACGTAGTTGGTGACGACGATGCTCTCAAGGTCGTACGTGCCCTGGAGGTCGACCTGCCACCACTGAGGCTTGGGGGTGGCGCCCCAATAGCTGTTGTTGGTGGGGTCGCTGTCGACGGCTCGGCCCGGGATGTTGGAGCCCTCGGTGCTTTGGGCGGTGGCTGGCTTGTTCAGAGCGGTGTTGTACGGCGTCGGGTTGAAGGGCGTGGCTGTGCCGACGGCAGTGAATTTGAGAGCTTGCTCAAGCTCGGTGCGTGTTCCTCCGACTGCACTGGTGTTGAGGTTGGGCCAGTTGCGCGGCGGAGTGGTCTCAGCCAGGCGCGTTGGTTGGGCAGACAGCCCCAGCACCAGGTGGCTGTAGCGGTTGACGAGGCGGTAGGACCCCAGTGGGTTGTTGTTGCGGTCGGTGTTCTTGAGGAAGAACCACTGCTGGCCGACGTCGGACGGGTCCGCTTCGAGACCTTGTGGCTTGGTCCCCCAGGCTCGGGTCGCATTGGTGGTGGAAGGGACACCAAGGGCCTTGCCGGTGGCGGCGTTGGTGATGAGGTACGAGCCGTCGCCGTTGGGCCGGAAGGCCCACGCCTCCAGATCGGAACCGGTGGGCGACGCCGATGAGGTGGTTGCCGAGGTGCCGGTGACCTGACTCAGGGTACGGCCCGACACGTTCGCGATCCGGTAGGTTCGCGACGTATCGACCGGCGACGTGGCAGGTGCGGAAGAGTCGAGTGTGATGTCGCGGTACTCAGCACCTCCGGAGGGGCACCCGTAGTCGCAGTAGTTTCGGAATGTCCTGCCGACGATGGTGCTACTGCTGCGGTTCCCGCTGTCGACGAACCAGTGGTACCAGTAGTCCTTATAGAGGACAGAGCCCGTGTCAGCGACCTTCCGCCACTTCTGGGTGGCCAGGTTGTCCGTCACGAAGAATGGCTCCGCGTGCGCGGAACCGTTGGGGTTGAAGGGGTTCGCGCCGGCGATGTACAGCCCGAGGTGCGCGCTGTAGGAGACGTTCATGTACAGCAGCGGGGACTGTGGCGGCAGTGTGCCTTCGGCCAGCTGCTGACTCACGCAGCCGGGGTTGGAAGGCTTGTAGTCGTCGGCGACAGGGGTGTAGCCGTTCGGGTTCTCCGCTGTGACGTCGACGATGTTGCTCTCCTGGCCGCCTACGCCGGGCTGTGTCCAGGCACCGTTGTGCCACTTCTGCCAGCTGCCGGTCGCCATCTTCTTGGAGATGGGGGCTCGGGCGACGTGCTCCAGGCGGTGGATCGCTCCCTGGCAGCCGGGCTTGTCGATGATGCTGGAGGCGTAGAAGGCGTAGAAGTAGCCCGAGGCGGTGTCGACGAAGAGGCGCTGGTCACCGTCGCCGTAGTAGTAGGTTTCGTGCGGGAATGCCGCGGTGTCGCCGCGCTTCGTGCTGTAGGGCGAGGTGAGCGCGTGGCCGACGATGGTCCACGTGAGGCCCTGGTCGGTCGAGGTGGCGTAGTCGATGGAGTCGTAGTGCATCCCGTCGCCGAAGGGCTTGGGGGTGAATTCGTTGTGGACCAGACCGATCCAGTCGCCGGTGTCGGGGTCGACCCACGTGCCGATCAGATCGCAGTAGTTGGGCTGCGAGTAGTACGTGGTGGAGGGGGCGCTCGTGGAGATCCGCCCGGTGGGGCTGTTGTTGCACAGGGCGGTGGTGTCGTTGTTGGCGGCGTTGAGAGTGGCCGAGGGCGGGGCGTTGTCGAAGTCTCTTCCGGAGTTGAAGCGCCAGTGCCGGGGAGCTGTCGGCCCGTAGTGGGCGGCGGCCTGCTGGGCGTAGAAGGTGCCGTCCTTGTCGATGTAAGGAGTGGACGGCGAGTCGGAGACGAAGCCGTTCGGGCCCTTGGACCCCACGGTGAGGGTGTAGCTGGGTTCGGGGGAAGAGGCGGTGTTGACGGCCACCGCGGGGCGGGGCATGGCTGCGCCCGCTGCTGTAAGGACGATGGCGGCTAGGGTCGCCGCCATCCGGTGGAAACGTGGCACTGAGTTCCTCCTGTGAAGGCAGGCTGTCCGGCCTATCTGCCGGCCGGCTGCTGAGGGAGAACAGACGGGGATGACCAGGCAGGGCTGTGAGCGCCCGCTCAGCCCGCATGATTTTTCACCTCAGATAACTAACTGAGGGAAGTAAAGGGCTGAGTATGCGGACCGTCAAGAGGGGCGGCGAGGTGAATCCTTCTCGCTCCAGTTCGCCACGATGGAGGCAGCGCGCTTGACGGCTTGGCTCATCGCCCTCGGATGGCTGCGGGGACGAGGGGCGCGGCACTGTCCAGTTCCGTCATGCGCCGATCGACGGTGTCCAAAGCCAACCGCAGTGCCCCGAGGGTGACGACATCGTCACCCAGCTCGGAGGCTTCGAGCTGGGGAGGGTGCGGACACGTAGTGGTCAGCTCAGCCTCGATCCGGGGCAGAAGCAGATCAGCGGCGTGGGAGAAGCCTCCTCCCACCACTACGAGTTCAGGGTCAACAGTGAGCACCATGGCGGCGATCCCATGAGCGATGTCGGCGGCGAAGCGGTCGATCGCGGCGAGTGCGGCGCCGTGCCCGGCCCGCGCCGCCGCGAACACGCGGCGCGCCTGAACGTCGCTGTCTTCTCCCGCGCCTTCCCCGATGTCCGTGAGGGCTAGGCGTTCTGCCGCGTCGGGCCAGCCCGCACCACGCAAAGCGCCGATCTCGCCGGCGGCTCCGGCCGCGCCGCGGTGGAGCCGACCGTCGACAACTAGTCCGGCGCCAAGCCGGGTGCCGACAAGGACGTGGATCATCGTGTCGGCTCGATGGCCTCGCCAGCGTTCTCCTAGCGCCGCCAAGTTGGCATCGTTGGCCACCTCCACCCCGCAGTTCAACTGGCTGCTGAGCCACTTCCCGGGATCGAGGCCGGTCCAGCCGGGCAGGAGGTCAGAAGCGGTGACCGTGCCGTTGGGACCGACGATTCCGCTGGTGCCGATGGCCGCAGCCCATACGTCGCACGGAGTGAGTGCAGCGTCCGCAAGCGCGGCGTCAAGCGCGTTCTGAGCCGCGTCAAGCCGGGTGGGTGCCGGATCGTCCGGCGAGACCACGACGCTGCTTGTACTCACGATCTCGGCGGTGAGGTCGGCAATGAATGCCTGAACGCGATGAACGCCCACGTCGAGCCCGACAACGTGTCCGGCCTCGGCCGCGAAGCGGAACCTGCGCGCCGGGCGCCCTACGGCTTTCCTGCCGGTGGACTCGACCGCCGCTTCAGTTTCGGCAAGCCAGCCATGAGCGCTGAGGCCCTCGGCCACCACTTGGGTCGTGCGCCAGGACAAGCCTGTGGCGTGTGACACCTCACGCAAGGAGCGTGGGGGCCCGTCTCGGAGTACAGCCAGTACGGATAGCTCGTTCGCCCGGCGCAGGAGCGTCTGGTCGCGCGCAGGTGCTGGAAACGATTCGGTCACGGCGAGCTGCTCCTCTTGACGCGGGGGCGACTTGGTCATTTACTTCCCCCAGTTACTTATGTGCGGTAATAAATTATCAAACAGGCGGGAGAAGCATCAACGATGAAACCGGCCAACAGTCCTCACTCCATCAGTCTGGTGGTAATCGGGGCAGGAGTGCGCGGGCTCGGCTACGCCAGGCGGGCCGCGGATCAGGGGGCACGCATCACGGCGGTCGCCGATCCCAACCCCGAAGCGCGGGCGAGCTTCGCAGCCGAGTTCGGCCTGCTCGCGGAACAGTCCTTCGACGATGCGGCCACTCTGTTGAGAGCTGGTCGTCTCGCGGACGCGGTGGTCATCTCCTCTCCGGACGCATGCCACGCCGAGCAGGCTGTTCTCGCGGCTCGTCAGGGGTACGCGGTACTGCTGGAGAAGCCGATGGCGCTCGACGAAGACGACTGCGAGCGAATCATCGAAGCCGTGGAGCGCGCAGGAGTCGTGTTCGCTGTGGCGCACGTACTTCGATACACGCCCTACACGCGGGTACTGAAAGAGCTGCTGGCCACCGAACGGATCGGCACCATCGTCAGCGTCCAGCACCTGGAGCCGGTCGGCTGGTGGCACCAGGCTCACTCGTATGTACGCGGAAACTGGCGTCGCGAGGACGAGTCGGGGCCGATGCTGCTCACCAAGTCCTGTCATGACCTCGACTGGCTGATGTGGGTGATGGACGAGGTGCCGGCAAAGGTATCCTCCTTCGGCTCTCTGAGGCACTTCACCCCGGACAGCAAGCCCGCATCGGCCACGGATCTGTGCGTCACGTGCCCTGTGGAGCAGTCCTGCGCGTACTCCGCAAAGAAGATCTATCTGAGTTGCCTCGGTGACCCGGTTCGGGAGTACTGGCCTTTGTCCATGGTGACCCGCGACACCACGCGGGAGGGAGTGCTGGCAGCACTCGCCGAAAGCCCGTACGGCCGTTGCGTGTACGCGTGCGACAACGATGTGGTCGACCATCAAGTGGTTGGCCTGGAGTTCCCCAGTGGAGCCACCGCCTCGTTCACGATGACGGCTTTCACTCCGCTCGTCCACCGAAAGACCCGGATCTTCGGAACGCGTGGCTGTCTGGAAGGGGACGGCACCGTCGTGAGCCTGCACGACTTCGTCACCGATGAGACCGAGGAGTACCGCATCGCCGACTCGCACCCCGGCGCTTCTGCCGCCGAGGGGCACGGAGGCGGCGACGACGCACTCGTGGCTGCTTTTCTGCACGCGGTCGCCACCGGTGACACCAGCGCACTGACCTCGGATGCCCGGACCAGTCTGGCAGGTCACCGGGTGGTCTGGGCCGCCGAGAAGGCCCGTACCTCAGGGACCGTCGTCTCTCTGGACACACCCGCCGAGACAGCGGGCGCCGTCCCACACGCGTAATCCCTCGTCGACTCACGAAGGCAGTCGACGCAATGCCCCCACCAGACAGGAGAGACTCATGACTTCCCCGGCTCACTCGGCTCTGACCCGCAGACAGACACTGCTCCGCGCCTCGGCCATGACCGCATTGGCCGTCCCCGGAGCAAGCATGCTGGCCGCCTGCGCCGGCGGCAACGGCGCTGCAGCCCCGGCAACTGGCGGAGCAACCAGCGCCACCAATCCGTTCGGGGTCGGAAAGAACGACCCGCTCGACGTGTACGTATTCAAGGGCGGCCTGGGTGACGATTTCGCCAAGGCGTTCGAGAATCTGTACCAGGAGCGGTTCCCCAGTTCCGAGATCTCGCACAGTAGCGGCCAGGACGTCACCGGCGACCTGCAGCCCCGGTTCAACGCGGGCTCACCCCCGGACCTGATCTTCAACGAGGGCGACAAGAAGTTGAAGCTGGACGTTCTTCACGCCAATGGTCAGCTCGCCGACCTTTCCTCCCTGTTGGACGCGCCTTCCATCGACGATCCCTCGAAGAAGGTTCGAGACACTCTGTTGCCCGGCACGGCGGAGGCCGGACGCATAGGCGACGGAGTCTTCTCCCTCAACTACGCGCTGACCGTGTACGGCATCTGGTACTCCCCCAGCCTGTTCAGGAAGAACAACTGGAACGTGCCCCGTACGTGGGAGGACTTCACAGCTCTGTGCGCCACGATCAAGGCGGCGGGCGTAGCGCCTTGGGCGCATCAGGGCAAGTTCCCGTTCTACATGATGGTCGCCCTCATGGACATGGTCGCCCGAGCCGGTGGCAAGGACATCATGAAAAAGATCGACAACCTGCGCCCTAACGCGTGGCGGGAGGACGCGGTCACGCAGTCCGTGGAGCGGATCCACTCCCTGGTGGCCGAAGGATTCATGCTTCCCGGAACCGAGGGCCTGACGCATACGGAGGCGCAGACCGCCTGGACGCAGGGCAAAGCGGCTTTCCTCCCCTGCGGGTCCTGGCTCGAGCAGGAAATGAAGGGCACCGCACCGACCGGCTTCGACATGGCGGTCATGCCGATGCCTGCGGCAGCGGGCGACAAGATGCCTGCCGCGGCCGTCCGAGCCGTCGCGGCAGAAGCCTTCGTCGTGCCGACCAGAGCCGTCAACAAGGCCGGGGGCCTGGAGATGCTGCGCATCATGTGCTCCAAGGACGGAGGCAGCACCTTCGCCAAGAATGCCGGGGCGCTGCCCGTGGTCAAGGGTGCAATCACTCCGGAAATCGCAGCCGCCATGGCGCCGGGCATAAGGTCCGGAAGTGCTCTGGTCAGCGCCGCGGGCGACGACGTCATTTCATGGAAGCACCCCGTCTGGTACTCCAAGATGCAGACCGAACTGGAAACGGCCATGGGCGAGTTGATGAGCGACCGTATCAAGCCCAAGGAGTTCGTCGAGCGGGCACAGCGCGCTGCGGACCACACCCAGGCTGACTCCTCGGTCCAGAAGTTCACCCGCGCCTGACCTCTCCCCGCAAGTCGCCAACACCCCGGCCGGGCCTCACCAGCGGGGCCTCACCAGGATGTCCCTGCCAGGCCCGGCACAAGGGTTCACACCACACGCCCTCCCGTCTCAGGGAAGCCGTTCCTGCAGCCCCTTTAGCTGCACAGCCTTACTGCCACCAACCAGAAACCCGTCCCACCCATGTACCCGGTCAGGAGCCAACCCGCATGAGGCTGAGAAAGGCCCTTCGGAAGGATCTGTTCGTCACAGCCTTCCTTATCTGCCCTATGGGCCTCTACGCAGCATTCGTCCTGTGGCCGTATCTTGAGACCTTCGGCTACTCGTTCACAGACTGGTCCGGGGTGGCGCCGCCGAGCCGGTTCGTCGGCTTGGAGAACTACAGCACGCTGTTCCAGGACGAGGTCTTCCTGGCCGCTCTCTGGCACAACGCACAGCTGCTGGTGGTCCTGCCCGTCGTCACCATCGTGCTTGCCCTGTTCTTTGCCTTCATGCTCAACGTCGGCGGGCGACGGCGATCCGCAGGAGTCCGAGGCGTTGCCGGCTCCGCCCTTTACCGCATTGTCTTCTTCCTGCCGCAGGTACTCTCCGTTGCCATCCTCGTCATCATGTTCCAAGCGACCTACCGCTCGGACTCGGCAGGGCTGCTCAACGGCATCACGGGAGCCTTGGGCCTGACCGATCCCGACGACCCGCTCCCATGGCTGGCCTCCCCCGACGCGGTGCTGTGGTGCATCCTCGCGATCCTGGTATGGCAAGGAGTCGGCTTCTACCTGGTGCTCTTCTCCGCCGCGATGCAGTCGATACCCAAAGAGATCTTTGAAGCCGCGCTTCTCGATGGTGCGAGTCGGGGGCAGGTCTTCCTCCGGATCACCCTCCCCCTGTTGTGGGACTCCGTGCAAACAGCGTGGGTGTACCTGGCGATCGCCGCGATGGACGCCTTTGCCCTGGTGGCAAGTCTCACGCCGGGGTCGAATTACGGCGGGGGGCCCGATCACCGCAGCGAGGTCCTCGCGACCTACTTGATCCGCAACTTCCTGACATTCGGCAAGGCCGGCTATGCCTGCGCCATGGGAGTGGTCATCTTCGCGATCACGCTCGTGCTGTCGCTGGCCGTCCTTCGCCTGACCCGGCGCGACAGCGTCGAGTACTGATCGTCGAGCACAGGCAGGGAACGCTATGACCACCAGAACTGACAGCGCGCGACAGGCCGGTGTTCGGGGGCGACACACCGCTGACCGCAGTATGGAATTCGGTGCGCGGGGACGCACCCTGAACGTCTTCTCCCACGGCTTCCTCTCCCTATGGGCTGTCATGATCGTCCTCCCGATCATGTGGGTTGTGCTCGGCTCGTTCAAGACCAACGCTCAGCTCGGATCCAGCGCCTGGGCCTGGCCCACGGTGTGGTCCTTCGACTCCTTCGCGCGGGCCTGGTCCAAGGGAATCGGCGGCTACTTCGCGAACACCTTGGCAGTCCTGGCTATGTCGATCACAGCCACCATGCTCTTCGGCTCGATGGCCGCCTACGTACTGGCCCGTTATAAGTTCCGAGGAAACCGGGTCATCTACTACAGCTTCGTGGCCGGAGCGATGTTCCCGGTCTACCTGGCACTCGTTCCCCTGTTCTTCCAGGTGAACAACCTGAACCTGCTGAACACGCGATTCGGATTGGCGATGGTCTATACCTCTTTCTCGCTTCCCTTCACCATCTTCTTTCTGCACTCCTTCTTCCGAACACTGCCGACAGCCGTCCAGGAGGCGGCGTTCGTCGATGGATGTTCGCACACCAGGGCGTTCTTCCAGGTCATGCTTCCCATGGCTCGACCTGGACTGGTCTCAGTCGGCATTTTCAACGTCCTTGGCCAGTGGAACCAGTACCTCCTGCCCGTAGTACTCATGCAGCGCCAACGCGGTGATGCCGAAGCACATCAGGTGGTGACCCAGGGACTGGTGAATCTGCTCTCAGCACAGGGGTACGCCGCGGACTTCCCGGCTCTTTTCGCCGGCATGACGATCGCCATGCTGCCAGTCCTGGTCGTCTATCTGTCCTTCCAGCGTCAGGTCCAAGCCGGCCTGACCTCAGGAAGCCTGAAGTAGCACGCATCCCTCGTACTCCACTGTGGTGCCACGACGCACCCGTCGGATCGGCCTCACTCAGTCCAAGACGATGGTGATCTCGGAGACGATGACGGCGACCGACGGGAGGACGGCGGCCCGCCCGAAGCCGGTCATCGCCCCCACGCCGGAGGCCCCGCCCACGACGTGCACGGCGACGCCGTCCACCAAGGGCTGCCGCGCGCTGGAGTTTGCCTACGCCACGCCACCACGGCGACTGATAAAGGCGCACTTCTTCGAGCACGCAGTTGCGCGCCGTCGTCCGCGGTGAGCATCATCGCGACGAAGGTGGCCAGGAACGACACGTAGCATGCCGCCCAGCCCCGTCAGCGCCTGCGCCACGCTCGCGACCTGCTCACCGGCGGCCCGGCACCGGCGGACGCTGCGCGTCCGCCGGCTTCTCGGGCCAGGCGCACTTCAACCGCTGATTCAAGCGCACCTACGGCATCACTCCGGGCACTTTCAGAACCTTGACGTCGACAGGGTCTGACACGAAGTTGACCACTTGATCGGGGTGGTTCAGGCGGTGATCGGTTCGAAGCGGATGGTCAGTCCGAGGCTGTTGGCCTCCTTGATCATGCGGCGCGTGGCGCGTTCGGGATCTCGGGCGGGTGAGTGGTCGGCGCCGAGTTCTCGGTAGGGCACGTGGTCATGCAGGACGTGCCAAATAGCGATGGCGAGTTTGTGCATCACGGCGACCAAGGCGCGTTTGCCTCCTCGTCTGGCCGCGATCCTTCGGAAGAAGACACCGAGGTAGGAGTCCCTCTTCCTGATGGCGACCATCGCGGCAATCCCGAGCAGACGTTTGAGGTTCTTGTTCCCGGGGCGGGTGCGGCCGGAGCGGTTCACTCCGGCCGACTCGTTCTGTCCGGGGCAGACCCCGATCCAGGACGCGAGGCAGTGGGCTGAGGCGAACTGGGCCATACCACCGCCGGTCTCGGCGATAACGATCTCCGCGGCAAGGCGCCCGAGGACAGGAATGGTGACCAGATTCACCAGGTCGCTCTCCCGTTCCGCCAGCAGGGCGGCGCTGCGCGTGTCGAAGGCCGTGATGATGCTCTTCCAGCGGTCGATCTCGTCCAGATAGTGCCGGACCATGAAGGCGTGATGGCCGGTGAACTTTCCGTCCAGAGCTTCGACGAGCTGCGGGATCTTGTTCCGGGCTCGGCCAATCGCGAGGCCGGCGAGCCGGGTCGGATCCCGTTCCCCAGCGATCAGAGCTTCCAGGATGGCCCGGCCCGTCGCGCCGGCAACGTCGCTGAGAAGGGGAGGAGAGCTTCATCCCCGTGTCCTCGAGCTCCTTCTCGAGCCGCTGCGCTTCCCAGCCCGCGTCCCGTGCCAGCTCTGTCCACCGACGCGTGAGATCCCGCAACTCGCAGATATCACGCCCGGGCACGAACGAGGCCGTCACCATTCCCGACGCCCCGGCCCGCGCCAGCAAGCCGCGTCACTGGGATCGGTCTTGCGGCCCCGAATCCCTTTGAGGTGGGCTGGGTTGACCAGCATCAGATTCACGTGCGGCTGCAGAAGGCAGTAGACCGGCCGCCAGCAGTCCGAGGTCGTCTCCATCACCACCACCTCGACCTGCCGCTCCAGCAGCCGGGCCAGCAAACGCCGGACTTCAGCCGTCGTGGTACCGAACCGTTCCGTCTCCAGCGACCAGCTGCCGGCCCGTTTCGTACTCGGCGTCCGTACGCATGCGAGCAGGAACCGTTTGCCAAGGTACACGCCGGCGGACCGTAGATGGATTACCTCCTCCTTGGAATCCTGAGCCGGGCCATCCTGTTCTCCCTCCCGCACGAACACCCCCGTGCGCGGCGGGCGTCCCGGAGGGGCCAAGGGAGTAGCGGAGTCTGACACGCGTACTCCAGGCAGCAGACAAATACTGGCCTGGCAACAATCCGTGGTCCCCTGGGCAGCCCCCATCGCCACCCTGTAAAACGAGCTTGCCAGCATCGCAGGCCCATCGGCTGACCGGGACGTCCGACCCCATTTTCCCGTACCCGAGGTGATCAGCGCAGCCAATCTGGCCCACCTGTAAAAGGAACGGCCCTGTCTCGCATTCGGTGGTAACGGCGCGTGCCGCCATCCGAGGAGGATGCGGTGGCAAAGAAGGGTGAAGCCTCTCGTCCGTGCATCTGGTGGGCAATCCGCTTGGTCTTGGTGTTGACGCCCTCGGTCGGGCCGTGGCTGACTTCCGTGCGGCCGTGGTCAGTGATCCGCGCGGAACTGCAGGCGCAGGTAGGCGTCGAAGGGCTTGGCTCCGAGCAGGCGGCGGGTATGGACGAGGGCCTTGGCCGCGGTGGTGACGACGTAGCGGGTGCGGGGCCGGGCAGCGGTGGCGGCGCGTTCGATGGTGGCGGCCACGGCTTCCGGCGGGGCGGACAGCAGCTTGGAGTTGTAGGAGGTGGCCATCTGCTGGTCGACGGCGGCGTTGAGCCGGTCGTAGGGGCCGGCGGCGTGGGCGGCGTCGGAGAGGGTGTGGGCGGCGGTGTCGCCGAAGGCCGTGCGGATGAGCCCCGGTTCGATAAGGCTGACCTTGATCCCGAAGGGCAAAGTCTCGAAGCGCAGCGCGTCGGTGAGGGCTTCGACGGCGTACTTGCTGGCGTGGTAGTAGCCACCGCCGGGGAAGACGAGGCGGCCGCCCATGGATCCGACGTTGATGACGCGGCCCTGTCCGGCTGCGCGCATGGCGGGCAGGACGAGCTGGGTGAGGCGCGCCATGCCGAAGACGTTCGTCTCGAACTGGCGGCGCACGCCGGCGAGGTCGGTCTCCTCGATGGTGCCGTACTGGCCGAAGCCGGCGTTGTTGACGAGCACGCCGACGGAGCCGTGTTCGGCCTGGATGGTATCGACGGCGTCGGCCATGGACTGCTCGTCGTTCACGTCGAGCACGAGGAGGCGGGCGCCGGCCTTCTCCAGGTCGGCGATGGAGTCGAGGCGGCGCGCGGTCGCGTAGACGGTGAAGTCGGGGCGCCGGGCGAGGCGTACGGCGGCCGCGCGGCCGATCCCGGAAGAGGTGCCAGTGATGAGAACAGGCGTGGTCATGTGCGTGTCCTAGGGGTCTCGGGGGAGGTTCCGGCCGCGTTCAGGCCGGCGACGACGAGCTGGATGGCACGGTCGAGGCGGCCGGCCGACACGGCGGTGTCGGCGAGGTCCGCCTCGAGCCCGCGGGTGAGGGCGAGGAGGATCTCCGCCACCTCGCGGGCGTCGACGCCCGGGTGCTCGGCCGCGATCTCGCCCGCCAGCAGATCGAGCATGCCGCCGTCGAAAGTGCGGATCATGTCGGCCGACAGGCGGGTGTCCGGGCCCAGGAGCTCCGGCGCGTGGGCGGGGCTGTCGGCCCAGACCTTCGACACGAGGCCGAGCTTGCAGCCCAGGGCCGCCGAGAGCCGCCCGCCCAGGGGGGTGGCGTGCCGGGCGGCGGTGCGGGCCGTTTCGAGCGTGTCGGCGAGGAGCCGCTCGACCAGCCGTCGGAAGGCGTCTTCCTTGTTATGCACGTAGTGGTACACCGCCGGGCGGGACATGCCCGCCTCGCGAGCGATGTCGTCCATGGTCGTACGGCGTACGCCGTGGCGGGTGAAGCAGGTGTAGGCGGCGGCGAGGATCGCCGTCACCTTCTCGTCGTCCAACATGTTGACAACCATTACACGAAACGTCGAAACGTCAAGGTGATCATGGACTTCACACTCTGAGTGCGTGATCAACAGCAGAGAACATCTCCGTGGGGCAGGCGCCGGAGCGTGCCTCGATCGAGTTCGCCCGCGAGGCCGCAGCCGGGCCCCTTCAGTCGCCCGCCTGTGGCTCGTGAGCGGTTCCGTCGCAGCGCTTATGTGCGGATCCCGCGAGTTCTTCTGAGCCTCGCTGAGTCCCTGATCATGTGGCCAGAGCGTTCTTCCTCCTTCGGGTAGCCTGTGGCCTCGCGACGTAACCTCGAGATTCTTGAAGCGTTCTCACCTCGTCCAACCGATCCGCAGTCGGGCCGAAGGTGAAGAGGCTCGGGCTGACGGCGCTGGCGGTCGTACGGGACCTGCGTGAGCACTGGGCACCCGTGTCGGCCGAGGAACTGCAGCGGTTCGAGACCGACGTGCTGTCCGGGTTTGTCCTTGCGCGGGCCTCGGCTGGCCCGGCGGACGGCACGATCCGCACTACCGGGTGGCCGTACAGAGGCTGCCCGAGCCGATCGACCTGGTGCGCTACCGGATCTTCGACGGTGGCCTGCTGGAGCTGCTGCTCGTTGATTCCGTGACCGGCTTCCCGAGCGCTGCCTCGTCCCGCCGGGACCGGGAGCGGGCAACGGTGGTCGACAGCGTTCCGGCGGTTCCGGCGACTTCTTCGCCGACGGACGACGCGGGTCACCCTCGTACTCCGCCACGTGCAGCAAGGTGTTCCACTCGTGGAAGACCTGCTGGGGCACCAACCCGAAGCGCTACTCGCACTTGCCCGCCCAGCTGTAGCGCGGGTCGCTGATGTAGGCGCAGAACATCTTGATCGAGATCTCGTAACCACGCGCCGTCGACACCATGATCGGCTTGGAGCCGGACCGCAGATGCGCGATGAACGCCTCGGCTTCCGCCGGCGTCCACTGCAATGGGTACTGGCCGGTGAAGTCCGCCATCCGCCGGATCAAGGCCAGCCGTGGCGCGATCGTGCCGCTCTCCTGCGGGAACCGCGATCGTTGCTGCTGGACCCAGCCTTCCAGCATGCCCCGGAAGACCGTGGACTCCGGGTCCAACGGCCGTACATTCGCGGCCAGTTTGAAGACCGCTTGCCCCGGAGACTCGAAGCCCGTCACCGTCCACCTCCAGCGTTGCAGTCGATGCATCATCGTTGCGCCGAACGTGGACGTCGGGGAATCCCCTGATCGTGAGCTCCAGGACCGCGGTCTGCGTATCGCTACTCGGCTCCCGGACCTGCGAGAACGAAGTCTTCCTGGCTGCCCATTTGTTGCATCGTCTGCAGTAGCCGCTCATTGGCGACGGCGGCGTAGTGCGCGGACAGCTCGACGCCCACGAAGCGGCGGCCCTCGCGCAGGGCTGCGACCCCCGTGGAGCCGCTGCCGGTAAACGGGTCGAGGACGGTGCCGCCCTCGGGGCAGACCCGGACGAGCTGCTGCATGACCTCGACCGGCTTCTGGGTGATGTGGACTCGGCCCTTGCGGGGCTGGGAGGCGATGTAGTGCCCCGGCAGGTAGAGGTCGCGGGTGTTGTCGAGGGAACCCTTGACGCCCCAGATGATGAACTCCGAGTCCTGCTTCGGTCCCCCCTTGCGGGGTCGGCTGGAGGGTTTGATCCACGGGATGGTGCCGCTCCACGTCCACCCCGCCATCTGCAGGGCGTCGGAGGTCGTCGGCTCCTGGCGCCAGTCGGTGAAGACCATGGCGACCGCGTGCTCGGTCGAGGCCCGGTACGCCTCGGTGAGCAGTTCGGTCAGCCAGGAACGGTAGGAGCGCTGGTCGCGGTTCTCGCCGGGGAAGTTGGCGAGGTCGTGCGCCGAGTTGCTGGTGACGTACTTGGCACGCGCGGTGCGGCCGGTGCGATCCGAGCTGGTACGGCCCCCGGAGTTGTACGGCGGGTCGGTGATCACCGCCTGGACGCTCTCGTCGGGGAGGGACTTCAGGACGGTCAGCGCGTCGCCTCGGTGCAGCGTGTAGCTCATGGGGAAGGGCCTCTCTTCGGGCACAGCGGATCTGGACCTACTCCGGACAGCGCTCAACGGCGTGCATCCGGCGCGGGGTTGCAGCGGAGGTTAACGGCGAATTCCGGCCGCGCCTAACGAGGCGGCTCCCCGCTTCGGGCCCTGGTACGGCAGTCGTTTGGTACGGCCGGAATCCCGGTCTACTGTCTCGCCGTGCCACCTGGAAGGAGCACTGCTCCACCCCCGTTGGCTTGTGCTTATCCGTGCCGTCTCGTCCAATCGAGCAGCGTCGGAGGCATGTTGCCCATCTGCCCGCGAGCGCCGTGAGGAGGCCCTGTGCACTGCCTGAGATTACGAGCGCGGCTGGCTGCCGCGCGTGACCTGAAACCGGCGTCCGGGAGTTACCAACTCCTCTGACCCGGGCCCGCCGAGAGGCGGATGCACATCGGCGCGGTGCCGACGGCTTTGCACGAGAAGTCGACACCGCGCCTCCTACGAACACCGAGGAGCCGCTGCGATGCAGCATGCCCTGACCCACCCACGCCCCGACCCACCTCCGTCACCTGGCCTGCGCCGCCGTCGTGCTGAACGGCGGCCGTGAAGAAGACGACCGGAGCACTCGTCGGTCTGTGCGCCACCGGAACGCTCCTGCTGGCACTGCCGATCCTTGGCATCGGTGCCGGGACCGCCTCGGCCTCGTGCTCGACCGACGGTGCACAGGGTGCGGACGCCTCCGCCGTCGCCAAGCAGGTGAAGGCCATCCTGGACGGCGGCGACGAGGGCTCAGTCTCCGTGCCGGGCCTGGACGCGCCTGCCGATCAGGTGCCCAACGCCAAGACGATCCAGGCCACGGGCGTCGCGATGAACATCCCCGCCCGAGGACAGGTCGTCGCCCTGGCGACCGCTCTACAGGAGAGCGGCCTGCGGAACGTGACCTACGGCGACCGCGATTCGCTGGGTCTCTTCCAGCAGCGGCCGTCGATGGGCTGGGGCACGGCCAGCCAGATCCTCGACCCGGTGCACGCCAGCACCAAGTTCTACGAGGGGCTCAAGAAGGTCTCCGGCTGGCAGTCCCTATCTGTCACCCAGGCCGCCCAGGCGGTGCAGAAGTCGGGCTTCCCGGAGGCGTACGCCAAGTGGGAGCCGCTGGCCACCGCCCTGCAGAAGGCCATCGAGCCCCTGATGCAGAAGGCCGGCGGTGGATCGCCGAGCCCGTCGCCGTCCGGCGCCACCGACACCGGCAGCCCCTCTCCCGATTCCGCGGGGGGTTGTTCGGCGGACGGCGACGGGACGGACTTCGGCACCATCCCGGCGGGCGCGCTGCCGGACGAGTACAAGATTCCCGCCTCCGCGCCGCCGAAGGTGCAGACGGCGATCCGGTGGGCGCTCGGCCAGCTCGGCACCCCGTATCAGTGGGGCGGCACTTGCACCGACTCCCACGGCAAGAACCCGATGGGCCGCTGCGACTGCTCCTCCCTGATGCAGGGCGCGTATAAGGCCGCCGGGGTCACCCTGACGCGGACCACGTACACGCAGGTCAAGGACGGCAAGGCCGTCTCGGTCGATGCCCTCAAACCGGGCGACCTCCTCTTCACCGAGGGGACGGCCGCCGTACCGGAACACGTCGGGATGGCGATCGGGCAGGGCCTGATCGTCCACGCCCCGCACACCGGTGACGCCGTACGGATCACAACCGTCGCGTCCTGGAAATCGCGGATCCTCGCGGCCCGCCGAGTCGTCTGACCGGCGCTCCTCCCCCTCCCCCCCTCCCCCTCGCACCGCTGGTTCGCCCCGCCGGGCTTTGGCGTGCGCTCATTCGAACTGGAGTTCCCATGTATCTCGCTGACCAGGTCATACAGCTCGCCTATGACCCCGGAATCAAGCCGAACGAGGGCGGGCTCCCTGGCCTCAACGTCCTCAAGCAGGTAATGGGCTCGATCAACTTGTTCGGACTCATTGCCGTGGTCGGAGCCCTCGCCGTCAGTGCGGGCGTGTGGGCCTGGGGTCACCACTCCGGTGGTCACCAGGCCGAGGCGAACGGGAAGAAGGGCGTGCTGGTAAGCGCGGGCGCGGCCCTTCTTCTCGGTGCGGCCAACGGTGTGGTGGCGTTCTTCTCGACGCTCGGGACGCAGGTCCACTGATGGCTCAGCACTCCACCCACCCCGGCGGCGCATCTCGCGTGCGCCGCCGGGCGCTGCTCGGCACTGCCATCCTGGCGGTGCTCGTCGCCCTCGCTGGCCTGGCCGCATACCTCACCCGCGAGGGCCGAAGCCCCTCCGATACTGCGGCCCCACCGCCGAGTTCGCCCACGGCGTCCTCGTCGACGGCGGCACCGTCCGGGTCGCACACCCGGCCCCGCGCTCTCCCCGTTCCGCCGAAAACCCACGACCCGATCACGTACGGGAAGGCCGCCGCAGCAGCGCTGTGGTCGTACGACACCCGCGCGTACTCGCAGCCCGAACTGCGCAAGGCGCTGCGCGGCTGGCTGACCACGGAGTCGAAGTACGCCGATCCGGCCTCCGTCGACCAGGTGGTCCCCTCGGCCACCCTGTGGAGGGAGATGGCCGCCAACAAGCAGGTCGCCACCGCCAAGATCAACGAGGGGCACTTCCCCCACGCCTTCACCCAGGCCCTCCAGGACGACCCCGGGGCGATCACCCAGGCGTACGTCTACGCCGTCACGGTCTCCGGCAAGCAGTCGATTCGCTGGCAGGGCTCATCCGCTGGCGGCGCGGAGAGCCGTTCCACCACCCTCGCGGTCCAATGCCGACCCGACCACCCCTGCGCCTTGGTCGGTGTCATGCCGTCCGTCGCGCCCTGACCCTCGCCTCAGAACGGAGGTATGACCCATGGGAGTCTGCGACTTCCCGCTGATGGACAAGGTGTGCGGCGCCGTCGACTTCGCCACCAACCCCGCCGGCACCGTCACCGACGGTCTCGGCGCGTGGATCGCGAAGTCGGCGGGCGAGCTGGCGTCCAGCGCGGCCGACCTGGCCGCCAAGGCCGTCAACAAGACGACGGCCATCGATCTCAACGCCGGGTGGTTCCGGGACAACTACGAGTTGCTGCTGCCCATCGGCCTCGCCCTGACCGTCGGCATCTTCTGTATCCAGCTCATGACCGCGGCCTGGCGCCGCGACGAACGTGCCCTCGCCAAGGCGACGTTCGGCACCATGACCGGAGTCCTGTTCAGTTTCTCCGCCATCGCCTTCACCACCGTCGCCATCACCGTGGTCGACGCGTTGTCCGACGGCCTCTTCAAGGCCGCCAACACCTCGATCGACGACGCGATCCGTCGTGTGATCAAGGTTGATCAGATGGGGGCCATGTACGGCCTCGGCTGGGGCGTCCCTTCCCTGGTCGCCTTCGGGTGCGCGATCGGCGCCTTCCTCTACTGGGGCGTGATGGTCGCCCGCAAGGTTGGCGTCCTGATCATGGTCGCGCTCGCGGTGTTCGCCGGGGCCGGCGGTGGCTGGGAGGTCGCCAAGCGGTGGCGGCGCGGCTGGATCGAAGCCACCGGCACCCTGATCGTCTCCAAGCTGCTGATGACCGTCGTCTTCCTCATCGGCGTCTCCGCCATGGGCAAGAGCGATGCCAGCGACGGTATGTCAGCCCTGTCCGACGCGATGGCCGGCATCGTCGTGATGGTGTTGGTGCTGCTCTGCCCGTACGCGACGTACAAGTTCGTCCACTGGGCCAGTGACGGCGGCGGCCACGACGACATGCACCGCACCGGTGTCGCCGGCATGGCTGTGGCAGCCGGAGCAGCGAAGACCGCAGGCAGCCTCGCGCTGCGGGCCGGTACCGGCGCTCCCGCTCCGCAGGGTCCGAACCAGGTCCCGGGCGCGGGGACCGATGGTGTCGCCTCCGGCATCATTCCCTCCGGCGGCAACCTCAGCAAGGAGGGCATCGACGCTGGTCCGCCCAAGCAGCAGACGCGCTTCCGGTACGGCGAAGACCCGAACGCGAGCGGCGACAAGGGCCGGTCTCTGATCCAGCGCCCCGGGATCCCGCCGCTGATCACACGTCCTGGCGAGGATGAACCGGAAGGGCCCGAAGCGGCTGCCCAAGGCGTTGCGGGCGGCTCCGGTCACCTCACAGGCGCATCGGCTCCGGGCGGCGACATGACCTCCATGCCGCCAGCCGACCCCGGACCTTCGGCCTCGGGCACTCCGGCGTCCGCGTCCGGTCCGTCGGCCACCGGCTCCGCGACGCCGACGAACTGGGTGTATCCCACCCAGCCGCCGTCGGGTTCCTGACCCACATCCCCGGGGGCGGGCCGCACTCCACGGCCCGCCCCCGCCTCCCCACCAGCAGGAAGGTTTCGCCATGACGTCCAGAAGAGCGCCGCGCGCCCCGTCCTCCGCCCGCTCCCACCGTCTGGAACCACCATGTCCGGCAAGCACCAGTCCTCCACGCCCACCGTGAAGTTTCCCCACCGCAGCAGGCGCGGCGTCCTGCTCGGCCTGAGCCTCCCGCAGTTGGCCGTCGCCGGACTCACCGGCCTTCTCCTTCTCGCCGTGATCCTCGCCCGCGGTGTGGTCGGCGCCCTCCAGCTCATACCGCTGTGGGCGGTCATCGCGCTACTCGTCTTCGTCCGCCACCGAGGCCGTGCTCTGGCGGACTGGGCCCCGATCGTCGTCCGATACGCGCGGCGCCGGATGCGAGGCCAGCTCGTCTGGCTCACCCGGCCCTCCCGCCGGCCGACCCGCGAGGGACTGCTCCACCTTCCCGGCACCGCTGCCAGCCTGCGCGTGACCACTGCTCCCGATGGCAAGTACGGCGCCGTCCACAACCCGCGCAACGGGACGCTGACCGCTGTGGTCAAGGTCTCCTCCCGCGCCTATGCCCTGCTCGACCCGGGCACGCAGCAGGCCAACGTCGGCGGCTGGGGACGCGCGCTGGCGGCCCTCGCCCGTACCGGACAGATCGCCCGCATCCAGGTGATCGAGCGCACCATCCCCGACTCCGGCGACGCGCTGCGCCGCTACTGGGAAGAGCACGGCCGCCCCGACACCCCGATGGCCGGCGCGATCTACAACGAGCTGATCCAGAGCGCCGGTCCCGCAGCAGCCCCTCACGAGGCGTACGTTGCGGTGTCCTTGGACACCAAGGCGGCCCGTCGGCTGATCAACCAGGCTGGCGGCGGCCTTACCGGTGCCTTCAGCGTCCTCGCCCAGCTCACCTCCACGTTCGACCAGGCGGCGCGGACAGCCGGTCTCACCCCGACGGGCTGGCTCACCGCACGCGAGATCGCCGCCGTGGTGCGCACCTCCTACGACCCGAAGGCGCTGGCGACACTCGACCGCTGGTCCGCTGTCGGTCGCCCCGAGGCCGAGCCCGCCGCCGCCGGCCCCGTCGTGGTCGTCGAGAAGGCGGACCACATCGCCACCGACTCCGCCGTGCACGCCACCTACTGGGTGGAGAACTGGCCGCGCACCGAGACCAGCGCCGGCTTCCTGCACCAGCTCCTGTTCACCGGCGGCGTCCGGCGCACGCTGTCGCTCTCCTACGAGGCGAAGAACCTCGACGCCGCCCTGCGCGACGTGCAGCGCAAGAAGTCCAGCGTGATCGCCGACGCCGCCGAGCGGGCCCGGCGCGGCCAGGTCGACTCCGAGGCCGACTCGATCGAGTACCAGGACATCAAGTCCCGCGAACGCCAGCTCATCGCCGGGCACGCCGACGTCGCCCTGACCGGTCTGCTGACCGTCTCGGCGGACACCGAGGACGAGCTGCGCACCGCCTGCGCCGTCGTGGAGACCGCCGCTGTCGGCGCCCAGCTCGACCTCCGGCCGCTGACCTGGCAGCAGGCCGAGGCGTTCACCGCCGCCGCCCTGCCCCTCGCGCTTGCTGCCTGACCCTTCCCTTCGAAAGAGCACCCTCATGTCCCGCACCGCCAGCCCGACCGCGCAGGACTTCGTGCCCTTCGCCACCGCCGCGCTCGACTTCCACCGGGCACTCAACATCCCGGGCGGCCCGCTGGTCACCACCCGGGCCGAGCTGGACGCCCTGCACGCCCACCTCGTCTCGCTGTACGGGCTGCTCGACGCCCACGCCGGTCGCACCGGGCAGCTCGTCGCGGTCGAGGGCGACCAGCTCCGTACCGCCCGCACCCGCATCTGGCAGGCCGCCGAGCACCTCCACGCCGCCTACCACGCGGCGCCCCGGCCGGACTCCGGCGAGATCCCCGCACCGGAGGCGTGCCAGGCCGGCCTTCCAGAGGGAGCACCGGAACTGACCATCTGCCAGCGCCACCAGCGCACCGCTCATCTCGTGCGGCGGCGCACCACCCCGGCCGACCTGCACGCCCCGTTCACCGGCCTCGTCCGCCGCTGACCCACCCCTCACCTGGAGAAACGCTCATGCCCCGTACCCGCGCCAGCGCCTCCCCTCTGTTTGTGCCCCGTAAGACGACACGCGCCGAGCAGCGGGCCGCCCGAGCCGGTTTCACCGAAGCCCGCCGCCAGGCACGCCTCGCCGGAAACCCGCCCAAGCACCGCGCCGAGCAGACCCTCGACCCGGATCTGCGGCCCGCCTACCCGCTCGCCGGTCGTCCCGGTCCGGCCTCCGCCCGCGGCGGCAAGCTCGCCCTGCCCGCCCACCGGATGACCACCGCCACGGCCAGCGGCGCGTACCCGTTCGTGGCCGAGGGCGGCCTGGGTGCCGAAGGGGTGTTCATCGGCCGCGATGTGCACGCGGAGGCGGCCTTCTGCTTCGACCCGTTCTCGCTCTACAACAGCGGCAGGGTGGAGGGTTTCACGAACCCCAACGCGGTCCTGGCCGGGATCATCGGCATGGGCAAGTCGGCGCTGGCGAAGTCGATCGCCACGCGGTCGATCGCCCACGGCTACCGGATCTACATCCCATGCGATCCCAAGGGGGAGTGGACCGGTGTCTCGCAGGCCCTCGGCGGCTACAGCATCGCCCTGGGCCCGGGGCTCCCTGGACGGTTGAATCCGCTGGACGCCCCAGCTCGCCCCGCCTCCGTGAGCGAGGAGGACTGGTTCACGGAGGTTCGCAAGCGCCGTCTGCTGCTGCTGGCCAGCCTCGCCCGCACCGTGCTGAAGCGCGACCTGCTGCCGATGGAGCACACCGCCCTCGACCTGGCCCTGGATCTGGTCGTCGCTGACGCCGCCGCCCGGGGCACGGTGCCGCTGCTCGGCGAGATCGCGCACGTACTCGGCTCCCCCGAACGCCTCGACCACGCCCTCGGCCACCAGGCGGGGCACCTCGGTTCAGCCGCCCAGGACCTCGCCCACGCCCTGCGACGTCTCGTGCACGGCGACTTGAGCGGCATGTTCGACGCGCCGAGCACCGTTTCGTTCGACCCGACCACACCGATGCTGTCCATCGATCTTTCCCGTCTCGGCGGCTCCGGTGACGACACGGCATTGGTGCTCGCGATGACGTGTGCGAGCGCGTGGATGGAGTCAGCCCTCAGTGATCCCGATGGTGGTCGGCGCTGGGTGATCTACGACGAGGCTTGGCGGCTGATGCGGCACGTCGGGCTGCTGGAGCGGATGCAGAGCCAGTGGAAGCTCTCCCGAGGGCTGGGCATCGCGAACCTGATGGTGATCCACCGCCTCAGCGACTTGCTCTCGGCGGGCGACGCCGGCTCGCGCGGCCGGGTCCTGGCCGAGGGCCTGCTGGCCGACTGCTCCACCCGCATCATCTACCGCCAAGAGCCCGACCAGCTCGCCGCCGCCGCATCACTGCTCGGCCTGACCGGCGTCGAGACCCAGGCGGTGTCCGCCCTGACCAAGGGCCGAGGTCTGTGGAAGGTCGCCGGCCGCTCCTTCATCACCCAGCACATCCTCCACCCGGCCGAGCGGGAGCTGTTCGACACAGACGCCCGCATGGCGGCCTAGCCCAACGACCAGCTCAGCAAAAGGGATCGATCATGTCTGCTTCTTCTACTTCTCCCTCCTCCGGTGACAACCAGCCGTCGCAGGCCACCGACCCCTTGGCTTGGCGACGACACCTCCCGGTACTGGCCTCGGCCGCCGCCGGCATCAACGAGGCGTGCGACGCCTGGGACGCGGTCTCGGACTCCCTCTGCGACGCGGATGGCTGGCCGCTGGACGACAAGGTCTACGGGGACGGGAAGGTCAAGCGAGACGCCGAAGCCTGGAAGCACGCCGAGGTGTTCCTCGACCACGGACCCGAGGTGCTGGCCGGGGTCCGCGCCGCCGCCGACGGCCCCGACTACGTTGAGGGACCGATCAGTGACGACCTCCGTCGGCTGCGCGGGATCGACACCATCCTGCTCCGGGCGGAGGAGCTGCGGCACGAATGGGACGGCGTCATGGCGCTCATGGACGGTTTGCAGCCGAGCGTGCTCCACCTCTACCAGGAGCGCGCCGAGGAGCACCGCAACACCGAAGGCTGGCACTACGCACACGAACTGTCGCACCAGGGAACGGCGTTGGTGCGCGTCGGCGAATACCTCACTCACCGGGCGGACACCGAACGGCCGGCGCAGACCGAACGGGCGCGCGTCGCCCTGACCCGGTCCACTCACAACACCCCTGCTGTATCGCCTGCTTCGCCCCAGGTCCCCCCGGCATCGCATCCGCCGGCTCCCGGTCGCTCGCGGTGATCCCTAGCACGCAGTCACGGCAGCGCCAAACTGCCCGATCACCGGATCCTCATGGACCACCGCACTCCTTCAAGCTCCACGCCCCCGTCGGCTCCCGCCGTGCGGCGGGGCGTTCGCAACGGAGAACTCCATGCACCACGAAACCCCGCCCCCGACCGCCACATCCGATCCGCGTCGCCTTCAGGCTGCCCTCCGTTCAGCGCTCGGGCAGCGCGGCCTGGAGTGCACCGTCGAGTATGGCCTGAGCGACTACATCGTCCACGCCGAGCTTCCCGACGGCAGTTCGCTGATCATCTCGCCCCCGCAGGAGGCGCCCTCCGAGCACCCCGAGTCCCCGGAAAGCTGGATGGTCACCCGCCACCGGTCCGCCGAGCCTGCCGTCTACAAGGTGATCTACGACTCCGAGCCGGACGGTCCGCATGCGCGCCACGGCGGCAGCGTGCCGGATCTCCTCTCCGCTGTCGACGCCCGCCTGGACCAGCTTGGCGTACCGCCACGCCAGGAGCAGGAACGATCCGCCAAGGAGCGCGCCGCCACCGTGCTCCCGCCCGCCTCCGCTCCATCCCGGGCGAGTGTCGCTCTCGCCTCCTCGCCGTCGGTCGGCCAGCGCGTGCTCCCGACCGGTCCGCCGCCGGAGTCTTCCGCGCGGGCCGCGCCGCCGCCGGCCAGTTCCTCATCCGCTCCCCGGCTCTGACCGACCGCGATCCAGGAGTCCTCCGTGCACCGCACCCCCAGAACTGATCCGCCCGTCGCCCGCACCTGCAACCGCACCCGCCTCGGATGGATCTGCCATGCCCAGCCACTACGACGTGCTGCCCGACCTGGCCTTCGACCACCACCCCGTCCACGGCATCGTCGCCGCGAACCCGAAGAACCTCGCGGCCAGCACCTGGATGCTCAAGGGATTCGACTTCCATCCCGTCCCCGACCAGCCGACGTTGTACGCGCTGGCCGACCAGAACCGTGACGGACACGGCCGTACGAGCCGGGCCATCGCGCTGCTGCGCAAGGCCGGCTACCAGGTCGATGTGGACGCCGCACTTGACCCTGCCCTGGCGCCCGACACGGCACACGTCCGCGACCGCGGTCCGCTCGGTGAACCAGACGTCGCCTTCGCCGATCACCCGCAGCTCGGCATCGTCGCAGCCCTCGACGACCGTGTCTCCGGCCTCAGCGGGCTCGCGCTGGTGGAGGACGGCTGGCGGCACAACTCGAGCCTGGACATCTACACGCTCCCCGCGACCACCGATCGCGTCGAGGCGCTGGGGAAAGTCGCCGACGCCACGGTGGCCCTGCACCGTTCGGGGCTCCAGGTCGCAGTGCAGCCTCGCCTCGCTCAAGAGGTGACAGTCCGGCCCCGCCTTGCTGCCACGCCGGCCGCCGGCCGTGAGCGCGGCCATGGTCCCGCTCGCGCGTCTCCGTTGAGCACCGCCGCGCTCGCCGCCAGCCCGGCCCGTGCCGGTATCCCGGGCAGGGCGCCGATCCCCGCCGCCGTCACCACAGCAGTGGCCCGGCCGGTTGACCCCCGCATCGCGTACTCCCGCGACCGCTGATCCAACTCCTCAAGGAGGCCCTTCCATGGCCGTGAAGACGATCTGGCCTATCGACCACACCTGCGGTCACCATGCCGACCGCGACTTGTCCGACCGACCGGCCGACCGCCGCGCTGGCTTCGCCGAGTGGCTCGCCAAGCAGGAGTGCACGGACTGCTGGCGCGCCTCGAACGAGGGCGACGAGCAGGACAAGGCCGCCTGGCTCAAGGCGAAGCGCGCCGAGGAGCAGACGGCGTCCGAAGCCTGGTCCGAGCAGTACCGGATGCCTCCCCTGGAGGGGACCGAGCGGGCCGTTCCCTGGGGCGTGCGCTGTCGTCACCAGATCCTGACCAACGCCTACACCGCACTGGTCACCGAAGGCACGACCAGCGAAGCGGACTGGGCGGAGATCGAGGAGAACGCTCGTACGGTGACCCGCGCCGGGTGGTGGATAGACCAGAGGTCGTCCGAGCCCGAAGACCTCACCGAACTGCTCCGAGCCGCCACCGGGGCCGACCGGCCGACAGAGAATCCCTTCTTCTGACCGACCGGGTGCCCTGCTGCGGCGGGGCACCCGGCTGACCGCCACCGTGCGGCCTCTACCAGCGATTCTCGGCCGGACCAAACCCCGGATTTGCCGGACGCTCTGCCCACTGGCCCACCTGCAACGGGTCCTTCGCTCCCTTTGCCCCGGAGACTTCCGTGCCTACCTCGATCACCATCACGTCCGAGTTCAGCGGCAGCGTCGTTGCCAAGGGCGCTACCGATGACCTCTCCGCGCAGCTGCTCCGCCACGCCGGTTTCAAGCAGATCGATGACTGGCACGGCCGACGCCATCGCCTTCCCACCACCACTCCGCTCGCCGACCAGGTCGCCATCGCCACCCATGCGGCCGAGATGCTTCGAGCCGCTCGCTATGACGTCACCCTTCCGCCCTCTCTCGACACGGCACGGATGAGCCCTCCGGTGCATGCGCTTGGGCCCTACGCCGCCGGAGTCGAACTTCTCAGCATCACGGACCAGATCCGGGCGGCCGAAGACGGGGCGGGCCTTCAGCGAGCAGTTGACCACCTCCTTCACCCCGAGCACGGTGCTCTGGAGCGTGTCCGGGAGGCGCTGGAAGCAGCGGGAGAACAGGTCAACGACTTGGACGACGAAGCGTATGCGCTCGCTGATCGGTTCGGCTTCGCCTCGGAGTTCGTCAGCTCGGCCCAGTCCGAACTCGTCGATTCCGAGGCCGAGCTACGCCGCGTCGGCGCCGCTTCGACGAGCTACTCCGCAGCACAGACCGTCCGTCATCACCGTGGTGCCGCTCTGGCCACTTCTCCTGCGGCGAACCAGGCCAAGGTCTCCTCGGCGTCCAGTTCCCAGACGGCGCCTCTCACTACGACGGGTCACCCGCCGCGCGCCTCAACCTCCCGACGGTGACCCCGACCGCTCTCTTCGCCGTCGGCCACCAGTACGTCGCGCGCCCCCGCTCGACTCACCCGTCCAGGACCACTCACCCGAAGAGGCAACATGCCCAAGTATTACTCCAGTATCGGCGCGGCCGTCGGTGCGGCCATGCAGCACAACATCCGGCTCGCCCAGCGCAGCGCGGCACCGGGCTCCGAGAAGCCGCTGCAAGTCAGGCAACTGCCCAGCACTTCCGCCGATCCGTACTCGGTCCGAGGGATGATCTCTCGCCTCCACGAGGACGCCTCGCCCGATGAAGTGGCGGGCATCATCGAGGAGGTCAACGGCACACTGGTCGGGGCCCTGCCCGAGCTGACCGAACTCGTCGCCTCTGCCGCCGACTGGCCTCGTGCCCGTCTCGACTTCGACGATCCGAGTCACAATCCGACTTTCGAGACGTGGACGCGACTGCCGCCGCGTACGGAATGCTCCAGGACGTCCGTGAGCAAATTGGAAGTCGCCGAGGACGGTCTCGCTGCCTGTCCCGCAGAGCGCACGGACCCACGGCGCCACCAGATAGTCAACGCCCTGCGCAGCCGGGAGTTGCTCGACGATGGCCTCAGTGCCGAAGCTGCTCCTGCGCCGTCCGCTGCCCGGAACTTCGATTCAGACCGGCAGCGGGCAGCCCGCGCCTCCTCGCCGCGCGCCGGAACATCGCCGTCGACTGGCAGTCCGCCAACCACCGCAGCACCTCCGCCCGCGCCTCGTCCTGCCGGCCGACCCCGCTGAAACGTTCCGCTTCACACTCCCAGGAGTATCCCCATGAGCTGCACGAGAGCCGAGCGCGCCCCGCCCCCGCCCGCTCGCACACCCAAGGAACCGCCGTGCCTTCCCCGCGCACCAACGCGCCCTCGACCACCACCGGGTCGGACGCGCTCCTCTACCTCCTGTTCGGCGTCCTCGGCGCCGTCATGGCTTTCGGCTCCCTGGCCTGGCTGACCGGAAATCTCACCAATACCGCTGTCGGGAGCGGGACATGGTCCCCCTTCCACGCCACGGACGCGCTGCTGCACCCGGAGGTGCTGTGGCCGACCTTGAGCACCAGCATGCTCACGTTCGGTGCCCGCGTCGTCCCCGGCTTGTTCACCGTGGCCCTAGCCGTCACCGCTGCGGTGCTGTGGATGCGCTGGCGTGCCGGGTCCAAGTCCGGCCTCGCCCGCAAGGCGGACCTGGCGCCGCTGCTGGACAAGGAGATCGTCGCCAAGGCGAAGAGCCTGCGCCCGAGCCTGGGCGGCCGGGAGAGTAAAAGAGGTCGCGCCCGCTGACCGCGGCATCCTGCTCGGCACCCTCGATCCCGGTCGTGCGGAGGTCCGCGCGTCCTGGGAGGACGTGATCGTCGCGATCATGGCCCCGCGTTCCGGCAAGACGTCCGGGCTGGCGATCCCCGCGATCCTCTCGGCACCGGGTCCGGTCCTGCTCACCAGTAACAAGGCCGCGAACGACGCCTACACCACCACGGTGGACGCCCGCGCCGAGGTCGGCACGATCTGGACCCTCGATCCGCAGCAGATCGCCCATCACCCGCGCGAGATGTGGTGGGACATCCTCGCTGACGCCCGCGATCTCGCCGGGGCGAAGAGGTTGGCGGGGCACTTCGTCACCGCGAGCGTGGACGAGTCCAGCGGCTCCGACTTCTGGTCCACTGCCGCGAGCAACACCCTCGGCGCCCTCTTCCTCGCCGCCGCGTCCCACCGGCGGCCGATCACCGACGTCCTGGCCTGGCTCGCCATGCCGGCCGACCGCACCCCGGTGGACCTGCTCACCGACGCCGGCCACCACGCGGTCGCCGCCCAACTCCAGGGCACCGTCTCCGGCGCCACCGAAACGCGTGACGGCATCTATGAGACCGCGAGGCAGTACGCGAGCTGCCTACTCGACCCGGACGTCGCCGCCTGGGTCACCCCGAACGACGACCTTCCCGAGTTCCAGCCGTTCGCCTTCGCCACGTCCCGCGACACCCTGTACCTGCTGAGCAAGGACGGCGGCGGCAGTGCGTCCGCCATCATCGCGGCGGCGGCCGACGCCGTCATGCGCGCGGCCGTGATCGTCGCCGAGCGCTCCGGCGGGCGACTCGACCCGCCCGCCCTGTGCGTCCTCGACGAGGCGGCGAATGTCTGCCGCATCTCGGACCTCCCTGATCTCTACAGCCACTTGGGAAGCCGAGGCGTCATCCCGATGACGATCCTGCAGTCCTACCGTCAGGGTCAGCGGTGCTGGGGCGAGGCCGGTATGGACGCCCTGTACTCCGCCGCCACCATCAAGATCATCGGGTCTGGCATCGATGACGCGGACTTCGCCGACCGGCTCAGCCGTCAGGTCGGCGATCACGACGTCCAGACCACCTCGGTGTCGACGAGCGAGGGCGGCAAGTCCACTTCGGTGAGCATGCGCACGGAGCGGATCCTGCCGCCGGACGCCATCCGCGCCCTGCCCAAGGGCAAGGTGCTGCTGCTGGCCACCGGCATCCGGGTCGCCATGCTCAACCTCAAGCCCTGGTACAAGGAGCCCTCCGCCAAGGTGGTCGGCCCGGCTTCCGCTCGCGCAACGAAGGCCATCACCGAGCGCGCCCTCGCGAAGAGCATCGGCCAGGACGATCTTGGACCGTCGGCATGAGCGTGTCCACACCACAGCAGGGGCGGTTGGCCCACGCTCCGGTCGTCCTGCGCGGTGGCCGGTGGTGGCTTGACGGCGGGGCCGGCTCGGTCCCCGCCTCCGATCCCGCCTTCGCCGCCGCCCTGGACGACTTCGCCCTGTCGATGGCCGCTGCCGAACAGGCAGTCGCCAACCTCCTCATCCGGCAGGACGAGGCGTCCTCCGTTGATCCCGGAGGCCGACGGTGAACCCGCTGATGAGCGCCGAGCAGGCGGTCCTCGGCGCCGTGCTCCTCGACCCCGAGCAGCTCACGCACCTGGACTGGCTCGCTGCGGACCACTTCTATCGGCCTATCCACCAGGCGCTGTTCAACGCCCTCCGCAAGCTGCGCAACGACGGGCATCCCGCGCTCTCGGCCGATGGTCCGTTGCCGCTGTCGTGGGTGAGCGGCGCGGTCGAGGAGGCCGGACAGCACGTGCGCGGGCTGACCGCGGCGTACGCCCACACCCTGATCCAGGCGTGTCCCCGAACCGAGCACGCCCCGGTGTACGGCCGTATGGTGCTGGAGGGGGCGATTCACCGCACCGTCGCCCAGCACGCGATCCGTCTCCACCAGGCGGCTCGGGCCGACGCCGTCCAGGGCGAGGTCGAGGGAGCGTTGCGCACGGCGGACGTCCTGACCGGCGTACTCACCGACCTTGCGCGACGCTGGGGAACCGATCCTCGACCGGTCCCACCCACCGCTGGGCCCTCTGCCGCCACGGACATCCCGCCTCCGGCACAGAGCGGTCAGGTCGCCGAGGACGAGCGGTTCCTCCTGGCCGTCCTCGCCGAACAGCCGGGGGCTATGGGCGAGGTGGTGGCCTGGCTGCGGCCGGGAGACTTCGCCGACCCGACCCACGGGCAGCTCTACCGGTGCCTGGGCGCGCTGCACCACCGGGGCGAACCCATCGACCGGATCACCCTGCTCTGGGAGGCCCAGCGACGCGGCTTGCTGGCCGACGGCACAGTGTCGAGCGAGCAGCTGACCGCCGTCTGCGAAGGCATGGTCCCCGGCAGCGCCGAATGGTTCGGACAGCGGGTCATGCGCTCCTCCGTCACCCGCACCGCCGCCGCCTCCGCGCGAGCCATCCGAACCCTGGCCCAGGACGAGGTTCTGGGGCCCGGCCGGCTGATCAACCACGCCCTGCACGCGCTCGGTCCGCTCGACGAAGTACGTGCCCGCTGGGCCACCGCGAACAGCAGTCCGGCTCCGAAGGCCACGGCATCCACTCCGCCGACGGCCGAGCCGCCGCCCGACCGAGTGAAGGCCGCCCGCGCCCGCAGCACACCCCGCCCAGGCGCGTCACCCCCAGCCCCGGCCAGCCGTCTCCCCACGCTGTCAGCAGCCCGACCACCCTCGCGCGGCCACCCGTGAGATCCCCTCCCCCGCCAGCCTCTTCTGCCCCTGGAACTCGCCTTGATCTACCCCATCTACTCAGCCGCGCCGGACCTACGCGCCACGGCCCCGAACCTCGCCGCCCCGTCGATCGGGTCTCTCTGCTCGGGGTACGGCGGCCTCGACCTGGGCGTGCAGGCTGCCCTCGGCGGCACGCTGGCCTGGCACGCCGAGGTCGACCCGAACGCCTCACGCATCCTGGCCCGCCACTGGCCCGGCGTCCCCAACCTGGGCGATATCACCGCCGTCGACTGGTCCATGGCCCATCGGGTGTGCGTCCTGACGGCCGGCTTCCCCTGTCAAAGACGTTTCCGTTGCCGGCCGCCGGGCCGGACTCAACGCCCAGACCCGCTCCGGGCTCTGGCTGCACGTCGCCCGTGCGGTCGATGCCCTCCGACCCTGCCTGGTTGTGATCGAGAATGTGCGCGGCCTCCTCACCTCCCCCGCCGGTTCCCCTGGCGACGTGGAACCCTGCCCGTGGTGTCTGGGAGACACCCCAGGTCAGCCTCCTCTGCGGGCACTCGGTGCCGTACTCGGATCCCTGGCCGACCTCGGGTACGACGCGAAGTGGCTCGTGCTTCGCGCCTCCGACGTCGGGGCCCCGCACCGCCGCGAGCGGACCTTCCTCGCCGCATGGCCCGCCGGGCACCCTGCTGAAGACGCCGACCAGCAACATCGGGAAGAACGGCGGCTCGCAGCATCCGTCGAAGCGGAAGAGCGGGGGGCACGGTCCGAACCTGGCCGACGAGGTCGAGTGGCTGCTGCTGCCGACCCCGAAGGCGTCGGACGGAATCAAGGGTTCGCCGAACCAGCGGCACGGCAATGGCGACATGACCCTGCCCAGTGCCGCGGCGTCTCTGTTGCCGACGCCGAGGGCCAGCGACACGGGCACCCTGGGCCGCCGCCCCGGGAAGGGATGGCGGCCTCCCTTGTCGGCGGTGGTCCTGCCCCTCTGGGCGGAGGAGACGCCGGAGGCGGGGGCGCGGACCGGCGATGGGGAGCGTACGGATCCGCCATCACCCGATGGGAGAGGCTCACCCGTCCTGCCCCGGCTCCCACGGACGCGGCCGGTCGGCTCCGCTCGGACTTCGTGGAGTGGATGCAGGGCCTCGACGCCGGCTGGGTCACCGCGACTCCAGGGCTCGGCCGTCCAGCGCAGCTCACCGCGCTCGGCAACGGCGTCGTCCCACAACAGGCAGCGCGTGCCTTGCAGTTGCTGGCACCACCCTTTCCCCGCTGTCCCCGCTGCGCCGACCGATAGCGCTCCACTACCGCGTTCTTCCGGCCGGACCAAACCGCTGATTCTCCGGATCCTCTCGCGCATGTCGCCGTCTCACAGATGGAGCACACCCCCATGGCCGACACCAGCCCGACCTCCCCCGGCCCCGAGCCGTACCGCGTCCCCGACGCAGACCTTGACGACCTCGCCAGCACCCTCGCCAAGACCATGGCCGAGGTCAGGCAGCACGGCGTCATCCTCGACCGCCTCGGCTCCGAGCCCGAATCCGCTGCCAGCCAGCCGCCGGACGGCGCTCCGGAAGCCGAGGCGGCTGCCGGCAAGGAGGCCGACGGTCCCGCCTCGGTGTTCATCCTCGCCCTGGGCAACGAGGCATACGCCGTCGAACTCGCTGCCCTCAGCGACTGGGTGAACTACCTCTTCCTGCCGGTGTACGGCCGGGAAATCAGCACGAGCCGTCCATGGTGCGCGCACTGGCACGAACACCCCGAGGCCGTAGCCCGGCTCCACGCACTCTGGCTCGCCTGGCAGCAGTTCACCGATACGGAGGCCGGCCTGTCCGGCCCGTCGACCTGGCACCGCGACCACCTGGACCAGACCCTGGCGCACCTGCGTGCACCCGACGGGCCCTTCGCGGCCTGCACGACCAGCGCAACTCGCCCCAACCACCGGGTGCTGGCCACCCCGGCGCCCGAGCAGGCGGGGGTGGCGGCGTGAACGACATTCTCGACTTCGGCCTCGACGATCTCTCGCCGGTCGACGACGACTCCGAGGAGGCGATGGAGGCCCTCTGGACTGGCGACTTGACGGTGCTGTCCCAGCACCACACCACGCCCAACGGTTCGCACAGCTTCGTCCTCGCCCACGACCGATCGGTCACCTGGGGGATACCCGGCGAGCCACAGCTCGTTGCGATCGCAGTGGCTCGGGATCTGCGGCAGTCCACGTTCACGTTCGAGACGAGTCACCACGCCACGGCGTCCTTCGCACAGAACTGGCTGGCAGAGCGCGGCTGCCCGCTCGAACGGATCGCATTGCGCGGTGGCGACTACATCGAGCCCGCCGACGACCTCACCCTCCAGGTGGAACAGCAGATCCAGAAGTCGGGCACCCGCTACGAGGTCCTCGACACCTACACCTCTGACGACAACCCCAGCGAGGCGTGGACACTCGTCAACGACTCCCAGGCCACCCAGGCACCGGTTCGCCTCTTCTACGAGGAGTGGAACCACGGTGCCGGCACGTACACGATGCGCGAGGGCGCCTTCCCCGACGTCGGCGTCGCCCAGACCTGGCTGGACGAGCGCAGCGAACCGCTGCCCGAGCCTCCGGAGTACAGCGACCACAACGGTGCTGTCGTCCGGGCCCGCATCGCCCTTTCCCGGTCCGCCGCCTCTCCGACACCGCAGACCGGGCTCGACGCGCCCCGCGCGTCAGCGGCGGTACCGGTTCAGCGCGCCGTCCAGGGGAGGCTCCTGTGAGCCGCGCCCGCTTCGCCTTCGCCGCGCACCCTGACGCCATCGCCGACCTGCGGGAACTCCCCGCTGGAATACGCGATTTGGCCTTGCTAGAGCTGCAGAACCTGGTCCACGGAAGCGACGACTGCTTGCCGTTGAAGGGCCGTCTCGCCGCCTTCCACAAGGTGTACGTCGACCCGGAGGTCGCTTACCGGCTGGTCGTCCAGTTCCGCCAGGCCCCACCGACCTCGACTCACAAGCGCGAGATCTACCTCGTAGCCGCTGGCAGCCGGAAGGACTACGCGGTCTACCGCGCGGCCCATCTGCGGACCGGCCCCCAGCAAGAGGTCGGCCAGGACTCCGCCACGGAGGCCCGCGTGCAGGCCGCCCGGTCTCGTTCGACGCTCACCGCCGAACGTCCGACAGCGGGCCGCGCGACTGCCCCGTCAACAGCGCCGCCCTCGGCCACTGCCCCCCGAAAGGCCGCCCAGCGATGACCAACGACCGTACTGTGCTCACCCGTTCAGAGCTGGCGGATCTCCTTGCCGAGGCCGCTCAGAACGTCGGCGGCATCCCTGCCGCCGAGTACCCGACGGCTGCCGCCCGCTCCTACCTGCACCCCGTCTTGGGTCCGCTGGCCGCTGGGCCCCGCGTGATCACCGGGCTGAACGACCGGTTCGAGGGCTTCGTGGCCGCCGAGCCACGCCCCGCTGGTTCGGCGGGCCTGTTCGCTCTGGCCTCCTACGCCTCCGCGCTGGGGTGGCTCACCGAGTCGTTCGCCGAGCTGACCTCCTCGGTCGACGAGATCTGTACCCGCGTGGGCATCCCTACGGAGCCTTGCGCCCCGATCGCCGCCACGTCCGGCGGAACCGAGCGGGACGACGAGTTCGACTTCGCCTTCAGCGCACTTGAGTTGGAGGCGGTCCGCAACGCAGCCGAGGCCGCCGGCCTCCCGCCGGACGACTACGTCGAGGTTCTCTCCCAGTCGCTACTCGCCGCCGCCCGGATCACCGACGCCTGCATGGAGATCTCCAGCGGCCTGCTCGATGACGCCGATCTCCTCCGCGAAGCGAGCGACCGCCCTCGGCTCGACAACGATCCCGGGAGCCTGCCCGCTCTGGTCCGCTCCCTGCTGGCCCGGATGGAGGCGACGGAGTGAACCC
This sequence comes from Streptomyces sp. NPDC055749, assembly GCF_053617235.1. NCBI lineage: Bacteria > Bacillati > Actinomycetota > Actinomycetes > Kitasatosporales > Streptomycetaceae > Streptomyces > Streptomyces sp. NPDC055749. Next base: position 128,318 of record NZ_JBSHFH010000017.1, read on the forward strand.
GTACGACGCAGACACACACCCTGGGCCTTATCTCGTCGTCGAAGTGCTCGGTGTCGGGGATGTCAGCGTGCACGCCCTCGCGCATGGTCCGGAGGAGCCGCTGCACCAGGCCGCTACACGCGTCATCGAAGCCGCAGCGGCGTTGGACGAGCGACACGAAAGCGTGCTCGACGCGGTCCAGCGCGCTCAGCGGCTGCTCGAAGGCATCGGTCGCGGTGAAGTCGGCCGAGCCCAGGTCTCGTACGCGCTGCTGCGGACCGCACTCCCCGAACTCGGAGACGGCCTGGCGCAGCAAGACCGGGCATACAGCCAGCTCGTCGAGTCCCTGTCCGCCTACCGCCGGCTTCTTTCCTCGCCCGAGCCTGCTCAACGCGCGAGCAACAAGAGCCACGGGCCGGGCCAGAAGACGAGGCCCCACCGGGACGACGACTGGGCCGTCGCCGGGGAGCGCGGGCTGGTAGCCCTCGAAGCGGTTGCGGCCGGAGGTGTTCGCTTTCGCCGCAACGCGATCGGCGAGGACCCGTACATCTCGCGGGAGAAGGCCCAGTGGCAGGACCCGGCGGTCTTCCCGCAGACCGTGCAGCGGCTGGTCGCCGACGGGCTACTGCATCAGGACATCACCGAGAACGTGTACCAGCCCGGCCAGCTCCTCTCGCTCACTCCGCGGGGGGAAGCCGCCCTGCGTGACGGTCGCGCGACAACCTCACGGGTGTCCGCCGCCCTCGGCCGCACCACCACGCAGACCACGTCAGGCGCGCTCGCCGACTCGGCCGCCGCGCCCGTCGCCAGGACCTCCCTCGCGACCCCCCGCTCACGCTGACCTCATCCCGATAAGGACCCCACCGTGCCTACCCCCGGCCTGCCTCCCACCTTCTCCATCGCTTCCATCGACGCCCAGCGCGTCGAGAAGGCTCTCGCCCGGATCGGGCCCAAGTGGACCACCTGGACCGCGATGACCCTGGCCCAGGTGAACGGCCCCGTGCGCGTCCGCGACGTTGCTGCGCAGCTCCCCTTCGTCAGTGAGCAGTTCGTCGGCAAACGGCTGGCCACGATGCACGCTGACGGACTGGTGATCCGCGATGACGACCGGCGGGGCGCGCCGTACCGGCTCAGCGCGCTCGGCACGTCTCTGGCCCCCGTCCTCCGCACGGTGTCGGACTGGTCCCGCACCCACCTGACACAGGAACCGATGGCCGAAGCCGAGCGTGTCGAGGACGCGCTGCGCCGCTTGCATCTTCGGCACTCAACTGCCGTGATTCAGGCCCTCGACTCGGCTGACGGCCAGATGCGGTTCGTTCACATCGCCGAGGCGGCCGGTCTGGACTACGGCCTCGCACGGCAGCGACTTGTCCGGCTTCAGGCCGATGGCCTGGTCACGCGGACGGGCTCCCGGCACGGAGACCCTTACGTGCTCACCGATGCCGGCCAGGCGTTGGGGGCCATCTACGCAAGTGTCGAGCACTGGAGCCAGCCCTTCGCGCTGCGAGGTGGAACAGCGGCACCGCGTCCGGCAGCGGCAGCCACGCGCACCCACGTCGGCATTCCGCTGGGGGCGGGAGCCGACAGCGTCCGGACCGCGGCGGCCCTACGACGGAGCGCCGCCGCGTCGAACGTCATGTTCAGCCACGCGCCTCAGCTGGAACCGCGGGTGCCGGCGGCCGTGACCGCTCAGTCGGCGCCGGGCCAGGGCCGGTGACGGGAGTGAGAACTAGAGGCCACTCGCCGCCGCCACAGCATGCGTGTGCGCTCCAGCGGCTCCCGCCACTGCTCACGCGGATCCGTTCCCCTCCATCGCTTCCGGAGACTCGACCATGCACGCCCCTGACGACCCGAACCGGTACCAAGAGCTGCTGGTCAGCCCCATGTATCTGGCTGGTTCCAACGGGACCGGCGAGGCTGGCTTCGCACCCGTCGCCCACTGGCCACACCAGTACCTCGATGAGGGCCCCTGCCAGCTCCTCGTAACCTCTCCCGACCAACGGATTCGAATCGGCTGGTTCGGCGACGACTTCGAACTGTGGAAGATCAGCGCAGCGAGGACGCCTTCTCAGCGCCTCGCTGGACGGCAACGTTCAACCACGTCACCCCGGCCGAGATGGTCGCCGGCCTCACCGCCGCACTGGTCCAGGACTACGACGAAGCCATCGCCTCCGACACCCTCGGCCGCTTCTTGACAGGGCCAACCGTCCCCTGGAGGGACACCGTCCGGCCGCTGACCGATGCCGGCTGGAACCTTGACGGAGCTGCTGAACTCGGCACCATCGAGATCAGCGCTCCTGACGACCAAGCGGGCATCCTTATCGATCGGCGCGGCTACGGCTCCGACCGCACGACCGTTGAGCTGTGGGCTGGCCCGCCGGGCTGGGGCACTCGTGCCGAAGCGACCTTCACGGCCCGCACACCGTCCCACTTGATCGCCGCAACCGCCGCTGTGATGGCGAACTCGACCCCGGTGGTCCGCGAACGCCACCAAATCGACCGGCGTATGCAGCACCTGGTCACGATGACCCCTGTCGCTTCGGTCTCGCCGATCGCGGAGGCTCAGGTCTCGCGCGCTCCGACTCCGCTGGACGTACGGCGTACCGCGGTCACCCAGGCCGTACACCGTGCCGCGCGGGCACCACGCACGGCAGCCGACCTCCGGGTGATGGCCGCCCAGAGCCGCTCCACGGGTGCGGCGCAGAAACGGACGGGACACCCCGCGACCGCGACCTCCGCCCGGCTGCCGGCCAGCTCGCCGGCGCCACGGCGCGGGCGCTGACTCCCACCCCAAACCGCGCTCCAATCGCGACCGTCCCTGCACAACAGGAGTTCCACCATGCCCACCACCACCATGCTCGACCAGGCCACAGCCATGATCGAGAACGCCTGGGGCCAGCCCATCGAAGCTCTTGAGGTCCTCGGGGTCTGCCGCCCCAGCGAGGACCCGCTCCTGCGCTGCGCCATGCACACGCGAACGGCCCTGGCCATCACGGACAACGCGGTAACCGTCCACCAGGACCGTCTTCACGCCCTGTCCCGGCATGGGTACGTGCCTGACTTCTACGAACTCGACCGGATCACCGAAGCGGCGGTCAGCCTCCGCGTCGCCCACGCGGAGAGCTGTGGGTACCTCCAGGCGATCCGGCGCGTGGTGGAGGCTCGTGAGGCCGCCGCACCCGAGGTTGAGGCGCCGACGGTTCGGCTGGCACAGGCCGCTGTCGCCCGCTCCGGGCAGACGCGGCACGCCCCGGGGGCCGTGCCCGGACCGGCCGCTCCGGCGGCTGTCGTCGGGCCGTCGGCGCCCACAACGGGCCCCCGACGTTGAGCGGTTAGCTCTGATTCTCGTCGCGGTGGCCCGCTTCGGCTCAGAGGCCCACCGCGCGGGCCAGCTCCTCCATCGTCAGCTCCACGCGCCGGCCTTCGGCGACCCGGCGCTCCACCGTCTCCTCGTCCGGCCACTGGTCGGGCTGTGCGCCGACTCCCCACTGGCCGTCGGCGACCATCGCGATGTCGCCCACGGTCCACGGCCGCCCCGCCGGGCGCATCTTGCGCTCCAACCCGGCGCCGTCCCAGTGTCTGCTCGCCTCGGCCATCGCTGTCCCCCTTCTCTCGCCTGCGGCCCGTCACCGCAACCCATGCAGGACAACCGCGGTGGCCTGTCCATTCCCGGGTCTCCCGTCACCTGCCGACGACCCCGAGTTCGCCCACGGCAGACGTCCTTGCCGGGAAACGACTACGCACTTCGGCATGCCGCATGCCAACGTACGGATATCGGGAAAACCGCAGCTCAACGAAGGGACCCATCTAACCGTGAGCACCTTTGCCACCCTCCTTCCGGCCGTTTGTCCGTCCCACAGCGGACGCTCTCCACTGGCTCTCCGCCGACCACGGTGCGGGCCCGGTGCTCGATCTCCTGGACGCACTCGGGTGGGCAATCGTCGACACCCCCGAGGCCAACGTCCACGCGACCAGCCCCGACGGCTGTGTGTACGTCGGCTGGCTCCCCGAAGACCAGTCGGCCTGGCAGCGCAACATCGTCTGGCACGTCCGGGTGCAGCCCGCCGATGGAGACGCATGGGTCCAGGAGTTCGGTCTCCACACCCCCTCCGAGGCCGTTGCCGGATTCCTCGCCGCCCTCGTCACCAACTCCTCGTGCTGACTGCCGATCAGGCTCCGCTCAAACATCCACCGACGGCTCGACGACTCCCCGTCGTCGGGCCGACCAGCCCCGTCAATGTCCACCGTTCACGGAGACTCCCTTGCCCCAGTACCTGACCGTCGGCCACCTGCTCCGCCAGCTCCAGGAACTCGACCCCAACCTGCCGGTCCGTCTCGCCGTCAACCCCGACTTCCCCTTCGCCCACTTCGTGGGGGCCAAGGTCGTCGTCCGCGACGGCAAGGCGTACATCGCCGACGACGGCCAGGAGGACTACCTCCCGGTGGGGTCGCGCGACGCCCTCACCTGGGCCTGATCGCTTCCCTACCATCACGGAGGCTTCCCATCTCGTCACTCTCGCGCCCCGCGCCCCGCCTCGCACTGCACACTGTCGCGGCGCGCCCCATGCCGCACGGCGTACACAGCGCGCTTCTCCAGCGCATCTCCACCCGCCCCGACGGCCCCCTCAACATCACCTGGCTCGCTGCCGAAACCCCTGAACTTCCCCTCGGGCGCATCCGACTGCGCTGGGAGCCCGCCTCGCGCAGCGGCTGGGACGTCACGACGTACCTGGGGCTGACCACGGCCGAGGTACTCCTCGGTTCCTGGCCCGCCGCCCCGGACGACTGGCCGCGCCTGGTCCGTCCGACCCTGTACGAGGTGACCGGCCTGTGCGCCGCCCTCTCTTTCACGACGGACGCCCTCGACCTCTCCAACCGGCTCTCCGGAGTCTGACCGAGGACCGCCGAAGGCCGCCCCATGCCGCTCAGGCAGGGGCGGCCTCGTCATGCGTCCACCCGTTCGTTGCGTACGCTCGACCCGACGAAGGCCGACGTTGTCGTATGGGGTCGGTGCGGATGTCGATCCGCACCATCCACTTCGCAGCACTTCGCCCCGCTGACCAAACGATCGACGGGGCGAAGTAGGCAAGCACCGGATTAACCAACGGCATCCGCAGATGCCCGGGGCCTCTTGCTGTCTCGCCACGGCGAGCGAGGTGTGGTGGGGCGGGTCAGCGCCGTTCCATGGTCTGTCCCCTGTTCTCCGCTCTGTTGCGCGCGGGCTCGCCTTCGTTCCTCTTCTCCGTGCCCACAAGAGCCGGATTATTCAGGGAGTCAGTGAGGCTGGGCGGGGGCGGTGGAGGAGGTGGGGGCGGGTTCCCCTGGTTCTGTGCGTTTGTCATGCCCGTCAGTGTGCAGTACGAGGCTGACAGTTGAGAGGAGGATTCCTGCGGCGACAGCGGCCAGAGTGACCGTCCAGCGTCTTGTCTTCCGCTGGTGCAGGGTGTCGTTCTTCTCGAACATGCCCACCCTCGTTCCGGCAAGAGCCCCCAGCGCCGCGCCCTTAGTCGATCGCCCATAGGTGTCCAGGACATCCCGCGGCTTGATGTCCTCGTACGCGGCGAGGTTGAACACCGAGATACCGAAGCCAATGGCAACCGCATACGCCGCGAAGGCCGCGACGCCGGTGAACGGCTCGAAGCTCCGGGAGGCCAGGAACTGGGCGGCTGTGGCAGCGAACCCCACCAGGAAGATGGCCTTGGTGTCCACCTTCGCCCCCGACTCCGACTGTCGCGCCAGCCGCGCCGCAAGTTCGCTGTTGATCAGCTCCAAGGTCTCTTTCTGATCCTCGAACTCCTGCGGCGTCATCGTCATGTCCTGAGCGTACGAAACGCCCGGGGTCCGGTCATGGTGCCTGGATAAACGGCAGTCCGACGGCTGCGAGCTTCGTCTGGAGGTTGATGTCGTCGCTCGCAACGTAGACGGAAGATCCCGGGTGCCGGGACTGCAGTAGGAGGGTGGAGGCCACCAGGCGGTCATCAGGCACGGTCAGGTCCAGCCAGTTCGGCAGCCCGTCGCCCTTGGGTTCAATGTGCTCGAAAACGGCGTGCACCTCAGCCGCGGCACGGACGCCGCGCCGCATGTCGCCGTTGGTCCGCAACCCCTTCAGACGGCGGTCGGCTTTCTGCGCCGCGTCCCGGATATCGGGGTTACGTCCGGCGCGCTTGTGGTCGTCCAGTTCCCGCAGGACAGCGGGCATCAGATGGACCATGTACCGCTTCCCCAGCAGCGGTGTGTAGATCGCTACGTCGGGGTCGTCCAGCAAGACGTTCGTGTCGACCACCAAACGTACTGCCCAGGGGTCTGGGGGCAGCAGCTCGCCCAATTGCCGGAGGGTGGTCACGGCGTGACGCACGTAGTCGGTGGCCTTGTCGGTGGTGGAAGGCACCGTCGTGTCACGAGGGCGCTCAAGCCAGCGCATCAACAGGCCGAGGCTCTGCTCAAGACGCTTGGTGACCTCGGGCGTCGGATGCGGGAACAGGAGCCGGAACAAGGGCTCCCATTCCCTTACGCGGCCCAGCAGCTCCATGCGTCGCGCCTCGAGTTCTGGGCTGCTGGGCACCCAGCCCCATTTCGGAGCACCAACGTGCATCACGTAGCCGCGTCCGCGGTTGGGGTCGGTATTCCGGATCTGCGAGTCCGCCAGGATCTGCACGAAGCCTGCTTCGATCAGGTCCAGGTCCGACCGCAGCCGATCCAGGTAGGTCGGCGGGGGCGCTTGTGTGGAGGCCATCTCCTGATAATGCCGTGTGCCTGTGACAGTCCTCCGTGCCGGGCGGGGGCACTCATCGATCGATCAGCGGAGGGCCGGCCAGGCAGTGCCGAGAATGGCATAGCCGATGGCCTCCGGTCTGGACTACAGCCCGAATTGGTTCATCAAATCCGTGCACAGTTCGTCGGCACTGCCGCGTCCCTCCTCCTCCGCCGACACCGGGGAGAGTGATGTGTGCGCGGGTTGGATGTAGTGGGGCCGGCGGGCGTAAGGGGGCGTGCTTTCCCACCCTTGGAGATCGCCCCATTGCGAGGTGAGCGGTGCCAAGGCTCTGGGCTTGTCCGGTGAGATGATCACCGCTGTGAGTTGCAGCGCGCTGTCCAGGCGCAGCTTCCTCTGCTGCTCCTGCGCGGTGGCGACGAAGTCGTAACAGCATGCCGTCACCAGGCGCTCGGATACGAGGAGGTCATCGTCCTGGCCGGGAGGCTCCTCGCTCTCCCGGATATAGGACAGGTTGGCGGCCATCACCACGGTGCCGTCGTAGTGCAGCTCGGTGATGATCTCCCGGTTGATGGGCGACTCCAGATTGCTGCACACCCAGCGGCGCAGGCCGGAGCGCGGGTTGAGCAGCGTGTCCGGCCCCATACCGACCAGAGGTCCTGGCACCAGCGGCTTCCCGTGCAGAGCGCGGGCTCGCGTCTCGGCGGCCTCCAGGACCTCCCGCGCCTCTCCCCGGCTCATCGTGTAGGCACCGCGCGGCAGGGGCCGCTGCGGTCGGGAGACCGCGATGAACCATGCCGAAGGCGCAGAAGCGTGCCCGGTGATGGTCCTGGTGGTGAAGTCGATGTGGCGCTGGAGTTGTTCCTCTGCCAGGCCGACACGGGCGAAGCGGTCGCGGTAGGCGCGCTCAACCTGGTGCTCTGCCATCCAGGCGGTATGGTCGTTGTCCCGGTAGGGGACGACCGCGGCTTGCTGATCCTTGTCCTTGGCGGCGGTGCCGTACACCAGGTGCGGTGCCATCTCGCTGGCCGGCACATCGACGACTAGGACGGTCTTCGTTCCGTCGGTCAGCTCGAACATGTCCAGGTCCGGCAGGTATGGGTGGACGTGGTTGCGGATCCACTGCGCGTACTGCTGCAGGTTGGCTTCATGGGGGTCTATGCCCAACAAGCGGGTCGTCTTGTCTTCTACGCCATAGATGATCAGACCACCTCGGGTGTTCGCCATGGCCGCGATGTCCTTGGCGAACTCGTTCCAACGGCCATCCCTGGGCGGTTGAGGAAGCGACCCCTTCCAGTCCAAGTCGTCGAACTCGTCCAAGTCGTCGTCCGTAGCCCGGCGGACCATGTCGAAGGTGAGAGGCCCGGGTGGGCATCCGAGATGCTCGTGAATTCTTGTCCATGTGCGTGCCATGAGGGCAGCGTAGAACGGCTGACTACCGACGCGACCCGAGGCTGAGCATGGATTAGGGCGAGGCCGCCCCGGCGCCCGCCGCTGTGCCGCTGACGTCACCGGCACAGCGGAACTACCACGACGTATTCAACAAGGCCTCCTACACGGGCGGGACGTACACCTGCGACCTCATCGAGGAGTACGGGCCGCACTCCGAACGCGCCGACTACTAACCACCACCGCACGGGCCGGGCATCTGCGAATGCCGTTGGTTAATCCGGTGCTTGCCTACTTCGCCCCGTCGATCGTTTGGTCGGCGGGGCAAAGTGCTGCTCAGTGGATGGTGCGGATCGCCCCATACGACAATGAGCCTTTTCCATCTTGATCAGTTGGCGAGTTCGAGGGCGACGACGGCTCGGGCGACGGCTGTGATGCGGGTGGTACTACAGCGGAGCTTCCGCAGGAGCCGCCAGGACTTGAGGGTCGCCATGGCGCGTTCACCAAGGCTGCGGATCTTCGTGTGGTCCCGGTTGTGACGTCGGCGCCAGCCGCGCAGGTGCTTGCCACGGATCGGGACACGGATCGCATTGCCGGCGCCCTGATACGCCTTGTCGGCCCAGCACTTGATGTCGTCTGCGGCGAGGGCGGCGGGAATGCCGTGGGCCCGCGCCGCGGTCAGGTCGTGTGTGGCTCCCGGCAGTGCTTCCGAGGCCCAGATCAGGCGTCCGGCGGGATCGGCGAGGCCCTGCACGTTCATCCCGTGATGCTTCTTCTTCCCTGAGTAGTACGGCCGGTCTGCGGCGATGCGGTCGATCGGCAGCACCGTGCCGTCGAGAATCACGTACGCCTTATTCCGGACGGATGTCATGGCCTGTTCCAGCGTGGGCGCGAGGGCGGCCAAGAGGTCGACGGCCTCGCGTATGTAGCGATAGGCCGTGGCGATCCCGATGCGAAAGCCAGCGGCGACGCGGGCGTAGGTGTCGCCGCAGCGCAGGTGGGCCAGGACGAGCATGGCCTGTCGGCCGCAGGTCAGGCGCCGCCAGCGCGAACCGATCCGACGGCGGTGACCTGCGAGAACACTGGAGAGATGCCGCAGGGCGCGGCTGGACAGATCGATGCCGGACGGGTAGACAAGCACGTGAAATTCCTGGCGGACTGGTGATCTTGGTCGTGAACCCGTCTACCAGGAGCGTTCTTCATGCCCGCCGCCGGGGCTGCCGGTCCAACCACCCGTCAGGTT
>NZ_JBSHFH010000018.1:0-132409 GCF_053617235.1 Streptomyces sp. NPDC055749
TTCGAGATCTTGTGGTTGATGTCCTTGTTGCGGCGGGCCTCGCGGCCCGCGTACCTCTTCGCCCGCCGTTTCGCGGACTTGGTGTTCTTCTTCTGTAGTTTGGCCCGCAGTACCCGGTCGTTGGCCCGTTTACGGTTGATGCGGCGGCCCGAGTGTCGGGTGCCGTCGCTGGTGGCGGCGATGTTCACGATGCCCAGATCCACCCCGATGAACGCGACCGGGTGAGCGTTGAGGGTGGCTGCGGGGATCTCGCAGGTCGCGATCAGGAACCATGCACCACCCTGCCGCACCAGGTCCGACTCACCCTGCCGGTGCCGGGCCAGGACCTCCAACTGCCCGGCCTGCCCCATGAAGGCGACGTGCTTCAACCGCCCGGCGGTGGTCCAGATCGACACCGTGCGCCGCTCGTGCTGCCAGGACAGCATCCGGTCGTCGTACGGCACCGCCGCCTGCGGGCGGAAGGCGATCGGTTTGCCGGAGGCGCGGGTGTGGCGTTTGGAGCCGGGCCGGCCGTAGCGACCGGTGCGGAGGTTCGCCTGCAGGGCGGTGTAGGCATCGCAGGCCTTCTTGACCGCATGCTGGGCGGCCTGCGCACCCAGGCCCCACCGAGTCTTGACCTCCTGGTAGGTATGCCTGCGTAGAGGCAGGTTCCGGTAGGTGTTCTTCTCGAACGCGACCGACGCCGCCCAGGTCGCAGCCTCATTACAGGCCGTAAGGGTCGCCTCAAGTGCCGACGCCTGCACGGGCGTCGGCAGCAACTTGACCCGCACCACTACCTTCATGCCCCGGACATTAGTCCGCCGGTCGTACAAACCAGCCGGATCCGTACACCTTTCGCCCGATCAAGCGATCCATCAAACAGGCCTCCGCTTCGCTGTGTCCGGCTCCGCCAGGTAGCGGCACAGGCACTCCGCGCCCGGTCCGTCATCGCCCGATGCGTGAGAGCGCGTCGGCGACGGCTTCGAGGTCCGGTCCTGAGGCCAGCCCTGCGTGGTAGAGCCGCAGTTGGTTCGCGCCGAGCGAGGCCGCGTGCGCGGCGTCCCGGACGAGCGTGCCGGGGCTGCCGCCCATCCCGGAGACGACACCGAAGTTGGCGGCCAGCACACCGGTCCCGCCCGCGAACGGCCCGAGGACCGCCTCGCAGGCCTCGTCACCACCGGTGCAGGGCAGCACCACCCCGTCCGCGACGGAGAGGATGTGCCCCGCGTCGACACCCACGTTGGCGCCCGTACGGTACGCGGCGGGGTCGGCGTGCAGGAGCACCTGGAAGCCGGCCCCCGCGGCCTCCCTCACCGCGGCGACGGCGGACTCCTGGAGCGTACGGGCGACCTGGCCGCGCCACCGGAGTGTGGCATCGGCGACCTCGGCGCCGAGCAGCTCACCGACTCCGGACCAGCCCGCCCCCGCGGTGGCGGAACCGGCCCAGACCGGTTCCAGCGCGCGCCGCACCGAGGCGCTCAACTCATCGGCGTCCAGGCCCTGCTCGCCGTATCCGGCCCGGCAGTCCGGGCAGAAGCAGAGCGACATCAGGTACTGCGCCGCCTCCCCGAGCCCGACGCCCGCGATCTTGTCGTGGGCGTGCAGGTGGGCGAAGCCGTACCAGCCGCAGGACTCCAGCTCGGTGCCGTACGTCCCCTCGCGGACCGCGGCCTCGGCCGCAAGGTCCACCAGGTAGGCGCGGACGGCTCGCTGCGCGATGCAGGGCGCCCACGGGTAGCGGTCGCCGTAGGCGTTGACCACCGAGGTGTCCGGGTGTTCGGCGCCCAGCCGGGAGTTGTGCGCGAGGACGACCCAGCTGTGGACCTGGAGCCCGGCGTCGGTCAGCGCCCGCGCCGCCTCCGCGTACGGGTCGGCGCCCGGCACCCACGACTGCGCGTACGGCCGCAGCGCGCGTCCCGACCAGCGTGCCGCGTCCGACGGGTAGAGCACCGCGGCGTGCTCGGCGGTGACGATGCGGCGGCCCGGGTGACGCGGGGTCAGTGCACGGGTCGAGTGGTAGGCCGATGCGAGGGTGACCTGCTGGACGCCGAGGGCGGCGACGCGCGCCGCCGCGTCCGGGTCGCCGACGACGTCCCAGGGGTAGAGGAAGGCGGAGGTCCTCACTTCTGCTCCCCCGCTCCGCGCTGCCCGGCCCCGCGCCGCTCCAGCAGGGCGCGTCCGCTCGCGATGATCGCGGTGAGCTCCTCGATGTGGGCGGCGGGCGGTTCGGTGAGCGGGGTGCGCACCTCGCCGACGTCCAGCCCACCGAGCCGGACGGCTGCCTTCACGAGCGAGACGGCATAGCCGTGGCCCTTGGCGCGCAGTTCGACGAGCGGCCGGTAGAAGTGGTCGAGCAGTGCGTTGACCAGCTCGTCGTCGCCGGTGTCCAGGGCACGGTAGAAGGCGAGGGCGATATCGGGGGCGAAGGCGAAGACGGCCGAGGAGTAGAGCGTGACGCCGATGCCGCGGTAGGCGAGGCCGGTGAGTTCGGCGGTGGGCAGCCCGTTGAAGTACAGGAAGTCCTGGCCGGGCAGCCCGGTGCGTACGGCGCTGATGATGCGCTGCATCAGGTCGAGGTCGCCGAAGCCGTCCTTGAGCCCGATGATTCCGGGCGTACGGGCCAGGGCGACGACGGTCTCCGGGGTGAAGACGGCGTTGTCGCGCTGGTAGACGATCGTCTCCAGACCGGTGGCGGAGGCGAGCGCCGTGTAGTGGCGCAGCAGCCCTTCCTGACCGGCGACGACGAGGTAGGGGGGCATGGCGAGGAGTCCGTCCGCGCCCGCTTCCTCGGCGAGTTTCGCGTACTGGATCGCGAGCGCGGTGCCGTATCCGGCGCCCGCGACGACGGGCACCCGCCCGGCCGTCTCCTCGACCGCGGCGGCGACGAGGAGACCGAACTCCTCCGGGGTCAGCGCGTGGAACTCGCCCGTGCCGCAGCATGCGAAGACCGCGGCGGCGCCGGCGTCGATACCGTCGCGCACATGCGTGCGGAAGACATCGAGGTCGATGGCACCGTCCGGCCCGTACGCGGTGACGGGGAAGAAGAGCGGCCCGGCGACTCGGGTGAGCCGGGCGGCAAGGGGGGCTGAGGTCACGGACGCTCCCTGAGCAGGTTCAGGCGTGCACAATTCTGATCAGTGTCCATATTTATGAACGGCGCCACGCTAAGCCAGCCACCCGGAGCAGGTCAAGACAGGAACGCCGAGCCGGAGGCGGACTCACCCGCCCCACGAAACACTTGACGCGATCGACCGCGACTTCTTAGCTTGTCCATGCATGTGAATGTCATCCATGGATTTGACGCGTCGCGCGTCTCTGTCACGTCCGCGACCGCACCGAGGAGATCCCCGAATGCCCGCTCCCCGTACCGTCCTGCTCACCGGCGCCGCCGGCGGTCTCGGCACCCTGATGCGCGCCCTGCTGCCCGCGTACGGATACGAGCTCCGGCTCCTCGACATCGCCCCGGTCGAGGGCGAACCGGACGCGATCGTCGCCGACCTCGGGGACAGGGAAGCGCTGCGCGAGGCCGTGCGGGGCGTCGACGCGATCATCCACCTCGCGGGCATCTCCCTGGAAGCCTCTTTCGACAAGATTCTGCGCGCGAACATCGAGGGCACGTACAACCTCTACGAGGCCGCACGCGAAGAGGGCGTGCGGCGCATGGTGTTCGCCTCGTCCAACCACGCCATCGGCTACACCCCCCGCCCACTCCCGGGCGACCCGCTGATCCCGGTCGGCATCACACGCCGCCCCGACACCTTCTACGGGCTCTCCAAGTCCTTCGGTGAGGACCTCGCCCAGCTCTACTGGGACCGGCACGGCATGGAGACGGTGTCCGTGCGCATCGGCTCCTGCTTCGCGGAGCCGACGTCGGTACGGATGCTGTCGGTCTGGATGAGCCCCGCCGACGCCGCCCGGCTCCTCCACGCCGCGCTCACCGCCGAGGACGTCGGGCACACCGTCGTCTACGGCTCCTCGGACAACACCCGCCTGTGGTGGGACCTGAGCTCGGCCCGGTCCCTGGGGTACGAGCCGCAGGACGACTCCGAGCCCTACGCGGAAAAGCTCATCGCCGAACAGGGCGAACTGGACCCCGCCAACCCCGAGCACGCCCACCTCGGCGGCCACTTCGTCACCGACCCGCCGATCTGGCCCCACTGACCGGGGAACAGGCGGTCGCCGCACCCGTACGGAGCATTCGCGGCCGGTCGGCCTAAAGGTAAGGGAACGGCAAAGCGGGGTCGTTCGTTACCCCGTGCATGACCGCAATGACCCCCGGCTCGAACATCCCTCTCTCCGCCGCCCGCGTGGCGGTGGACGTCGCCGCTCCCGTGCGGCTCGACGTCTCGGGCCTGCTGCTCACCGCCGACGGCAAGGTGCGCTCCGACGACGACTTCATCTTCTACAACCAGCCCACGGGCACCGGCGTGACCTACCGGTCCGGCGGCGGCTCGGCGCCCGACGCGATCGTGGTGGACACCACGGCGATCCCGCCCGGCATCGAGAAGATCGTCGTCACCGCGAGCCCGGACGCGGCAGGCCAGTCCTTCCAGGGCATCGAGCCCACCGCCACCGTGCGCAACGCGGACGACGGCACCGCGCTCGCCACCTTCACCCCGCCCCGGCTGGGTGCCGAGACAGCGCTCGTGGTCATCGAGATCTATCTGCGCAACGGCGCCTGGAAGGCCCGCGCCGTCGGCCAGGGCTATGCGAACGGGCTGGCGGGCATCGCCACGGACTTCGGCGTCTCGGTGGAGGAGCCCGCAGCCCCGGCAGCCGCCCCCGTCGCGCCGCCGGTCCCGCAGGCCGCCCCCGTGGACCCGCGCATCGCGCCCCCGGCCCCCGCGGCTCCGCCCGCCCCGCCGGCCGCCGCACCGGCGCCCGCGGGCTCCGGCAAGATCAACCTCGACAAGGGCCGCGTCAGCCTCCAGAAGAACCAGACGGTGTCCCTGGTCAAGGGCGGCAAGCCGCTGCTCTCCCAGGTCAAGATGGGCCTCGGCTGGGAGCCCGCGTTCCGCGGCAAGGACATCGACCTCGACGCATCCGTCATCGCCTACGGCCCCAACCGGAATCACCTGGACAGCTGCTACTTCGGCAAGCTCTCCATCCTGAACGGCGCGATCAAGCACTCCGGCGACAACCTCACGGGCGAGGGCGCAGGTGACGACGAGGTGATCGTCGTGGACCTGGGCCGCATCCCCGCCGAGGCGACCGGCCTGGTGTTCACGGTCAACTCGTTCACCGGCCAGAAGTTCACCGAGGTCGCCAAGGCGTACTGCCGGCTGATCGACGCGGCCACCGGCGAGGAGCTGGTCCGCTTCGACCTGACCGGCGCGGAGCCGCAGACCGGCGTGCTGATGGCCAAGCTGATCAAGCAGTTCTCCGGCGAGTGGGAGATGACGGGCATGGGCGAGTTCGTGAAGTCGCGCACCGTCCGGGGCATGGTGAAGCCCGCCGCCAAGTCCCTGTAACCCGGCGACGGGCATAGGGCCCGAAAGACCCTGCCCGGAAACGGCTTCCGGGGCACCTGATGACTCTCAGGTGCCCCGGGTCCGGAGATTCTCCGGGCGGACGCTTTGTGAGCTCGTCCTCCTTCTCAGAGCTTGGTCAGCTTGGAGTACGGGCTCAGGATCCTCCCCTGTCGCCCAGAGAAGTCGATGAGGACTGCATCGTTGTCGCCCTCGACAGCGAGGATTCTGCCGAGCCCGAACTGGTCGTGCGACACCCTGTCGCCCACATCGAAACATTCGACCGGTGGGGCCGCCTGGGCCGGGCGGTTGAAGGGACTGGAAGGCAGGTGACGCCGGGATCCGGCTGACTGTTTCATTACCTTGAGTATGCGCCTCCGGAGCGCCCGACGCCATGCCCGACCACTCCTGGGGGCGCAGTAGTGCCGGATTCGTAATCAGCCGTTCCGGTGCCGACCGGCGCTCCTGCCCGCTGCCACCAGGGACGCCATCCGGAATGCCGCCCGCGAACACCCCCCGAAGGTGTGGCGGTTCTCGCTTCCCACCGGGGCGTGGCCGACCCGGGAGCCGCCCCTCCCCACGACCTCACCACCCACCGTGCCCGCACGCCGACTTTCAGTGAGGGTCAGTCCGAGGTGGCGCTGCCCGCGGTGCCGGGCCGGTGCGGCTGGCGCTTCCAGGGACCGGTGATGGCGAGCAGGATTCCGGGCGTCTGGATGTTGGCGAAGAGCGTCTTCCCGTCGGGCGAGAAGGTGACACCGGCGAACTCGCTGTACGAGGGGTCCGCCTCCGTGCCGAGGTTGAGCTCATTGCGCGCGATCGGGTACGTACGGCCGCTGTCCGTCGCACCGAAGAGGTGCTGGATGCCCTCGCCGTCCTCGGCGATGACCAGACCGCCGTACGGCGAGACGGTGATGTTGTCCGGGCTGTCGTACGCGCCGTCCACGGAGGGGTCGGGGTTGACGCCCAGAAGCACCTTCAGCGTCAGCGTGCGGCGCTTGGGGTCGTAGAACCAGACCTGGCCGTCGTGGTGGACGGGGCTCTCGTCACGGGCGTACGAGGAGACGAGGTACGCGCCGCCGTCGCCCCACCACATGCCTTCGAGCTTGCGGGCCCGGGTGACGTCCAGCTGGCCGAACTGCTTGCGCACGGGGACGGTCTTCGCGTCGCGGTCGGGTACGTCGACCCAGTCCACGCCGTACACCGTGCCGATCTCCGTGGCACGGGACAGGTCGTCGACGAACTTTCCGCCCTTGTCGAAGCACTTGGTGGCCTGAAGGACACCGGCGTCGTCGGCGAGGGTGCGCAGCTTGCCGCGGCCGTGCTCGAAGCCCTGCGGCGGGACCCAGCGGTAGAAGAGTCCGTTGGGGCCGGAGGCGTCCTCGGTCAGGTAGGCGTGACCGCGCTTCGGGTCGATGACGACGGCCTCGTGGTCGTAGCGGCCGAACGCCTTGATCGGGCGGGGGTCGCGGTTGGCGCGCCGGTCGGAGGGGTCGACCTCGAAGACGTAGCCGTGGTCCTTGGTCATCCCGTTCTGACCGGCCCGGTCCGAGTTCTCCTCGCAGGTCAGCCAGGTGCCCCAGGCGGTGGAGCCGCCCGCGCAGTTGGTGGAGGTACCGGCGATGCCGACCCACTCGGCGGTGCGGCCGTCCTTGCGGGTCTCGACGACCGTGCAGCCACCGGCAGCGGCGGGGTCGTAGACCAGGCCCTCGGCCAGCGGGACCGGGTACTGCCATTTCGAGCGGGGGCCCTTGAGCTCGTGGTTGTTGACGAGCAGCGTCACACCGCGCGGGCCGTCGAAGGCGGCCGTGCCGTCGTGGTTGGAGGGCGTGGGCTCGCCGGACTCCAGCTCGGTGACACCGCTGTGCGTGATGACGCGGTACGAGAATCCGGCGGGCAGTGCCAGGATGCCGTCGGGGTCGGGGAGCAGCGGCCCGTATCCGGGCTTCCTGTCCCGCCCGCGACCGCTGTCCGAGCCGGTCGTGGCGTCCTCGGAGGCGAGAGCGCCGGGCGCGGTGGCCAGCGTGCCCACGGCCCCGGTGAGGGCGATACCCGCACCGGTGAGGGCGGACGTTCTGGTGAATTCCCTGCGACTGATGGACATCGCGGACTCCTGTGTGAGACAACGGGCCGGGTGGTTGGCGCGCCCACGCTGCCCCTCACGCACCAACGGGAGTTGAACGGAGTCCGACTTCGAGCGGCATCCTTCCTGTGAAGCTGTGGCCC
Organism: Streptomyces sp. NPDC055749; assembly: GCF_053617235.1. Taxonomy (NCBI): domain Bacteria; kingdom Bacillati; phylum Actinomycetota; class Actinomycetes; order Kitasatosporales; family Streptomycetaceae; genus Streptomyces; species Streptomyces sp. NPDC055749. The sequence continues at coordinate 7,674 of NZ_JBSHFH010000018.1, forward strand.
CCGGGTGTGCGTGACCTGGTGGTCCGTCCGCGCACCCGGGCGCCGCCCGGCGATTCCCCCGGGCTCAGCCGCTCTTCCTCGACCGCGCCTTGAACGCCGCCTTGCGGGCTTCCTTCGCCGCCTTCTTGTCGCTGTGCAGCCGCCCCATCGCCTCCAGGACCTCGGCCGTCCCCGGGTGGTCCACCCGCCACACCTCGTCGAAGAAGCCGCTGTGCTGACCCGAAAGTCCCTCGACCAGGCCCTGGAGCTCCTCCAGGTCACCGTCGGCGTCCAGCTGGGCGGCGATCGTGTCGACGGCCAGCCAGAAGATCATCGGCTCCGGCGGTGCGGGCACGTCGGCCGCACCCCGCTCGGCGAGCCAGACCCGCGCGAGACCGCCCAGTTCCGGGTCGTCGAGCACCGCGCGCACGGCGGGCTCCGCCGCGGGTCCAGCCAGTGCGAGGGCCTGCTGGCAGTGCAGCCGGCGCAGCGGCGCGCCCGCGTCGGAGCCGCGTGAGGCGCTCAGCAGCTCGTGCGCGGCCGTCACCGCACCGGCGCTCCCGTGGCGGCCGAGCCACAGCTCGATCTCGGCGCGGGAGGCGGGCTCGGGGTAGTAGGCGATGCTGGTGAGAAGCTCTTCGGCGCACTTCTCCGCGAGGTCGCCGATCGCGGGAGCGTCCACCCCCGCCTCCAGCATCCGGGCGCGGACGCCGTACAGGCCGAGCGGGGTGAGCTTCACCATCCCGTAGCGGGTGACGTCGTCCTCGTCGGCCGGCAGGGTGCCGTCCGCGCCCTCCGCGCCTTCCTCGGTCAGCAGCGTCTCGTCCAGCGGCCGGTACTCGACGATGCCGATGGGTTCGAGCACCCGGAACTGGTCGTCGAGGCGCATCATCGCCTCCGACACCTGCTCCAGCACGTCGTCGGTGGGCTCCCCCATGTCGTCGGGCACGATCATCGAAGCGGCGAGGGCGGGCAGCGGCAGCGGACCCTCGCCCGGACCGGCGTCCGAGACGGTGAGCAGGTAGAGGTTGCCGAGCACTCCGTCGAGGAACTCCGCCTCCGCCTCCGGGTCCCAGTCCAGGGCGTCGAAGTCGATCGAACCGTCCTCGTTGACGAGGTCGGCGAAGTCGTCGAAGGCCGGAGCGGTGGCATCGGCGTACACGGCCTCCAGGCCGTCGAGCCAGATGCCGAGCACGTCCTGCGGCGAGCCGCCGGTCAGCAGGGCCAGGTTCTCGCCGACGGAGACAGTGCCCTCCGCCTCCCCGTCCACCGGCTCCCCGTCCTCGGTGTCCGCCGGGTCCTCGACGTCCAGGAGCCCGGTGTCGACGGCGAGGCGCCACGCCTCACTGGCGTACGCGGCACCGTCCTCGTCGGCGTCGAGGCCCAGGTGCTCGGCCGCCGCGGGCAGCTGCGCCTCGACCAGCTCGCCTCCGGCGCCGACCCGGGTCCCGGGTCCGGCCCAGCGGGCGAGCCTGACGGCACGGGCGAGCAGCGGAGCGGCGAGCGCGTCCCGTGCCAGCTCGGCCTCGGAGTGCAGCCGCACCGGCGGCAGGGAGGGGCGCTCTGCGGACATCAGGTGGTTCTCCTCGGGACGTTACGGAGCTAGGGCCGCCCAAGCCTAGACGCAATTCATCCCATGCCACCCGGGACGAGGCTCAGGGCGCCGGGACAAGGCTCAGGGCGGGTGTGTAGCGGTTCACCCCGCCGCCGGTCACACCGGGGAAGGTCTGCACCCTCTTCCATTGCGGGGTCGGGGATCCGACCCCGTCACCGGGCCCGGCCACTGCGTCGATGTGCGCCTGCGCGCTTTCCCATTCCGCGTAGTTGAGGACACGGGTCCCGTCCGTCCCGAGGTGGAAGTGGCCGGAGATGCCGCCAGGAGGAAGGCCCGTATCGGTGCCCAGCGCCTCGAACACCGCGTCCACCCAGTCCCGTTGGCGTGCCGGGTCTGGCCCGTCGAACTCGACGTCGACGGTCACGACGCACCCCGGCTCGCGCGCCTCGCCGTCCCGCGGCGGCGTGGAGCGGTAGAGCTCGAACGTATGCAACCCGAGCCGCTCGATGCCGGGCACTGCGGCGTCGATCTCCGCGTTCCGCTCGTCCCGGGCGTCGGCGACGAAGGCGCGGTAGCTCTCCTCCCCGGACCACTGCGAGTAGTGCAGCAGGGTCTTCCCGTCCTCCCCGGTGTGGACGGTGTACGAGAGCAGCCCGGGGTGCGGCCAGTCGCGGCTGCCCCACGCCTCGCGGATGGCCTCGACCGTCTGTCGCTGCCGCTCGGGTGTGCCGACGTCCCAGGTGCTCGCTTTGGCGATCCCGGCGTCGGAACGGGTGAGGTCGGGCCGGGAGACGAACCGCACGGACATGGTGGTGATCCCTTCTCGGTGCACCCCTGCGGCGCTCCCGTGTTCACCACCCTCGTAGGTCAAGTGCGCTTGAGGTCAAGAGGGCAAATGTTCAGTACCTCTACACCCTCACCCGAAGAAGAACTAAGTAGACCTTCACGATCCAAGGGCCGAGACTACGAACATGACACCCACCACCCCCTTCGGCCGCGCCCTCTGCGCCATGGTCACGCCCTTCACCGCCACCGGCGGACTGGACCTGGACACGGCCGCCCGGCACGCATCCCTTCTGGTCTCCGAGGGATGCGACGGGTTCGTACTGAGCGGCACGACGGGTGAGTCGCCCACCACGACCGACGGCGAGAAGACCGCGCTGCTGCGGGCGGTACGGGAAGCGGTCGGTGACGCGGTCCCGCTCATCGCGGGCGTCGGCAGCCCGGACACCCGTCAGACGGTGCGGCTGGCACAGGAGGCCGAAGAGGCGGGCGCGGACGGCCTGTTGGTGGTGACGCCGTACTACAGCCGGCCGCCGCAGGCCGCCGTGGAGGCGTACTTCGCGCGCGTCGCGGACGCCGTGGGCATTCCGCTGATGCTGTACGACATCCCCGGCCGCACGGGCACCAGGATCGAACCGGAGACCCTGCTGCGACTGGCGGAACATCCTCGCATCGTGGCCGTCAAGGACTGCAGCTACGACCTGCTCGGCGCCACGAAGGTGATGTCGAGGACCTCGCTCGCCTACTACTCGGGCTGCGAGGAACTGAACCTGCCGCTGTACGCACTGGGCGGCGCGGGCTATGTGAGTACGGTCGCCAACGTGGCACCGCGCCAGATGCGGGCCGCACTGGACGCGTTCGACGCCGGGGACACCGCGGAGGCCGCCCGGCTCAATGAACGCACCATCGAACTGGTCGAGCTGATGATGGCATCCGGCCTGCCCGGAACGGTGACGGCCAAGGCCCTGCTGAACGCGGGCCCGGTCCGCGAACCCCTGCAGCCCGCCGGGCAGGAAGCGGCGGACACCCTGCGAAGGGCCCACGAGAAGCTGATCGCCGGGAAGGCTTGAAGATCAAGCCTTCCCGGCGATCGAGGACCAACAGCCAACCGGCCGCCGTCCTAGTTGTGGTGGTGCAGGATCTCGTTGAGGCCGCCCCATACCGCGTTGTTCGGGCGGGCCTCGACCGTGCCGGTCACCGAGTTGCGGCGGAAGAGGATGTTCGAGGCGCCGGAGAGCTCACGGGCCTTGACCACCTGGCCGTCGGGCATCGTGACGCGCGTGCCCGCCGTGACGTACAGCCCGGCCTCGACGACGCACTCGTCGCCCAGCGCGATCCCGACGCCCGCCTCCGCGCCGACCAGGCAGCGCTCGCCGATCGTGATGCGGACGTTGCCGCCGCCGGAGAGCGTGCCCATCGTGGACGCGCCGCCGCCGATGTCGGAGCCGTCGCCGACGACGACGCCCGCGGAGATGCGGCCCTCGACCATCGACGTGCCGAGCGTGCCCGCGTTGAAGTTGACGAAGCCCTCGTGCATGACGGTCGTGCCGGACGCGAGGTGCGCGCCGAGCCGGACACGGTCCGCGTCGGCGATCCGTACACCCTTGGGCGCGACGTAGTCCGTCATCCGCGGGAACTTGTCCACCGAGGTCACCTGGAGGTGCAGACCCTCCGCGCGGGCGTTCAGCCGGACCGTCTCCAGCTCGTCGACGGCGACCGGACCGAGCGAGGTCCAGGCGACGTTGGCGAGGAGGCCGAAGACGCCGTCGAGGTTCTGCCCGTGCGGCTGGACGAGACGGTGGGAGAGCAGGTGCAGACGCAGGTACGCGTCGTGCGCGTCGAGCGGCTTGTCGTCCAGCGAGGAGATGACCGTGGCGACGGCCACGACCTCCACACCACGGCGGGCGTCCACGCCAATGGCCTTGGCGGCGCCCTCGCCGAGCCGGTTCACGGCCTCGTCGGGCGTGAGGCGCTGCGTACCGGCCGGGCCGGGCTCGGCCACGAGCTCGGGGGCGGGGAACCAGGTGTCGAGGACGGTGCCGTCACCGGCGATGGTGGCGAGGCCGGCGGCGACGGCGCCGGTGGTGCGGGAGGAAGCCTGGGAAGTCGTGTCGGTCATGACCAGAACCTAACCGGCCGGAGGCCGCGCGGGCGAACCGGTCTCAACGTCCGGGCCCACCGCACGGCCGGCCCCCGCCGCCCGCGGCGGCCTCCCGGGTTCACGCAGTCGCCTCGCGGCCAGCACGGCAACCCCCGCACCGCCCGCGAGCACCGCGCAGACCGGCCAGAGCAGTGCGGGCGCGGTCGCGTACAGCGCGCCTCCGAGCGGCGGTGCCAGCACCTGGCCGCTGATCGAGGCCCCCGCGTACAGACTCTGGAACGTGCCCTGCGCGTGGGCGGGCGCCTGGTCGGCGACGTACGCGGTGGCCGTGGTCTTGTACAGGATCTCCCCCGCGGTCAGCGACACCATCATGGTGACGGCGAACAGCGCCCCCGCGCCGGGAATCAGTGCGGCGTAACCGGCCCCCACGAGCAGCAGGCCGGTCCCCACGATGGACAGCGGCGCCCGTTTGCGCAGCGCGTGCGCGGCCGGCAGTTCGAGGCAGAGGATGACGCCGCCGTTGATGGCGAGCAGCCAGCCGTAGAACTGGGTGCTCCGGCCGTGGTCGGTGAGGAACACCGGCAGGGTGGAGAACATCTGCCGGTACACGAGGTCGACACAGACGATCGCGGCGAGCAGCACCAGCACGGCCGGCCTGGCCAGCAGTGCGCGCCGGAGGCCGGGCGCGGCCGGATCGTGCACGGGCCTGCTGTGGGCGGTCCCACGGGCCGGGAGCACCTTGGCCGTGTACGCGGCGAAGAGGAGCGTGCCGAGGCCGTCGACGAGGAAGAGCCAGTCGTAGGAGAACCGTGCGGCGATCAGCGCTCCGAGCGGCGGCCCGACGGTGAAGCCGCCGTTCGAGGCGAAGCGGGTGAGGGCGAAGCCCTGACGGCGGCTCCCCTCGGGGACGGACACCGCGACGAGCGCGGAGTTCGCGGCCCGTACGACTCCGGAGGCGTACTCGGCGAGCGGCAGCACCGCGTACAGGGCGGCGATCGGCAGCACGGGAAGGGTGACGAGCGCGGCGCCGCCGACACAGGCCCCCAGCAGGAGCATCCGGCGGTGGCCGTATCTGTCGCCGAACCAGCCGCCGGTGAAGTTCCCCGCGACCAGGCCGATTCCGCCGATGCCGCTGATCAGACCGGCCTGGGTGACGGACAGTCCGCGCGGGCCGGTCAGATAGACGAACAGGTAGACGAAGGTGAAGCTGACGACGCTGTTGAGGAACGCGCCGAACGCCAGGAGCCGCACGGTCCTCGGCACATCCCGCAGCATCCCCGGCATCCCCGGCATCCTCATTCCGAACCGCCCCTCCCCACGGGGGCGCCCCAAGCGAGTTCCCCTTGGGAACGGACTATGGCAGCATGCTTTTCGCAGGTCAACCGAGTACACATACAGATGACCCGGGAAATGAAGCAGGAAGCAGGAACGGAAGAGGACACGCCATGCCCCAGCGAACGAGCCTGGCCGACGCCGACTGCGCCATCGCCCAGGCCCTCGACGTCGTCGGCGACTGGTGGACCCTGCTGATCGTGCGCGACACGGCACGCGGGGTGCACCGCTTCGACGCGCTCCAGCAGGAACTCGGCGTGTCCCGCAAGGTGCTCACCGAGCGGCTGCGGCTGCTCGTCGACGCGGACGTGCTGTCCCGCGAGCCCTATCAGGACCGGCCGGTGCGGTACGAGTACCGGCTCACGTCACGCGGACGCGCACTGCTTCCTGTTCTCATCGCGCTCCAGGACTGGGGCGACGCCTGGGTGTCGGGAGAAGGCGAGACGATGGCGACAACGGCCGGGGCATCCAAGGAGGCCGCACGGGTCCACGCCCTGGTGGGGACTCGCCTGCCGGAACTTCAACTCCTGGACGATGAGGGCGAGTTGCGCGATCCGGTCGCCGACACCCCGTACACCGTCCTGTACTGCTTCCCCGGCGCGTACGCCCGCGCGGACTCCTACCCGCCGGGCTGGGGCGAGATCCCGGGCGCGCGCGGCTGCACCCTCGAATCGTGTACGTACCGGGACCAGCTGGCCGAGTTCACGGCGGCCGGTGCCACGCTGCACGGGGTGTCCACCCAACGCCCGGACGAACAGCGGGCGTTCGCGGAAGCGGAGGGGCTGCGCTTCCCGCTGCTCTCCGACGCCGGACTGGCTCTGACGGCGGCGCTGCGCCTGCCGACGTTCCGGGCGGCGGGGGTCAGCCGGCTCAAGCGGCTGACCCTGGTCGTGGACCGGGACCGCACGGTCCGCGAGGCGCTGTACCCGATCGCGGACATCGAGGCGAGCGTACGTACGGCGCTGGCCGTGGTCCGTGAGGGTGCCGGCCGCGCAGCGGAGGAGGACTCGGCAGCCGGATCGTGACCGGCGGACGTCAGGAGGCCGGGTGGCCGGGACGCTACGGTGTCCCGACCGGTACATCGGACGACTGTACGAACAACAACACGACGGAGAAGCAGTGTCGCAGGACGCAGGGTGGGGCGGCGGCGCATACGGAGGCGCACATATCGGGGGCTCGCCGTACGGCGGTGGCGGACCGTACGGCGGTCCTCCAGGGCCTCCCGGATGGGGTGGCTGGATGCCGCCGCCGAAGCCCGGAGTGATACCTCTCGTACCGCTGAGGCTCGGGGACATCCTGAGCGGCGCCTTCGCCACGATGGGGCGGTACTGGAAGCAGCTGTTCGGGATGGGCCTCGCGCTGTACGGCGGCGCCGTGCTCGTGATGGCGGCGGCCCTGGCCGTCGCGTACTCCGCCGTCGGCGACCACCTGGAACGCCTCGTGGCGCTCTCGTCGGACGAGGAGCCCGCCTCCTCGGACTACGTACCGCTCATCATCGCCTTCGGTGTCGTCGCACTGCTCGGCATCGTCGTCATGATGCTCGCCTCCGCCCTGATGTACGGGGCCGTCCCGGCGATCCTCCAGGACGCGGTGCTGGGCCGGCGGGTCACCTTCGCGACCGTGTTCCGGCGCTCCTGGGCACGCCTGCCCGCCCTGATCGGCACCGTGCTCCTCACGGCTCTGATCGCGGTCGTCCCCATCGGTCTCGCCATGGTCGCCTTCATCGCCATGATGACCGCCTTCATCACCCTCGACAGCAATTCCGGCGCCCTCACCGTGATGTCGCTCGGCGCACTGTGCGCCCTGCTCACGGCGCCGGCGGCGCTCTGGCTGTGGGTGAAGTTCTCCCTCGCCCCGGCGGCCGTGGTCTTCGAGGGGCAGGGCCCGGTCGGGGCGCTGCGCCGCTCGTCCCAGCTGGTGCGCGGCGACTGGTGGCGGGTGTTCGGGATCTCGCTGCTGGCGGGCGTCATGACCTCCGTCGCCGCCTACATCATCCAGATGCCGTTCTCGGTCCTCGGTATGTTCCCGGGCATGATCAGCACCGCGGACCTGGACTCCGACCCGAGCCCCGCCGCCGTGATCATCGCGATGAGCGGCTACATGGTGGCGATGGTGCTCGGGCAGATGGTCGCCCAGATCGTCTCGTCGACGTTCCCGCCGCTGGTGAACGGTCTGCTCTACGTCGACCGGCGGATCCGGACGGAGAACCTGGGCCCGGTCCTGGCCGAGGCCGCCGCCGTACCCCAGCAGGGCGGCGCTCCGCAGGACAGCACTCCGCAGTACGGCGGCTGACGGGACCCGCATTCTGCCCCGCCGCCCTCACCCGGACAGTCCGTGGGCCGGGGCCAGCCGTCGGGCCGGGCGCGCGTCCTCGGGTGGTAGCGGCACCCCGGAGGACCGCAGTGAGGACCGCAGCGTCGCCAGATGCCGCTCCCTGGGGACCGGGGTGAACCCGATTCCCCGGACCTGCGGGCTGTCCCACTGCGCGTCGAGCAGGTGTACGCCGACGGCCCCGAGCCGGTCCGCGAAATCGGCGATCGCCACCTTCGAGGCGTCGGAGCGCCGGTGGAACATCGAGTCCAGGCTGAAGACGGCCCCGGTCCGCATGCCGTACGCCCCGCCGATGAGTTCGTCGCCGTCCCAGACCTCCACGCTGTGTGCCGACCGCTGGGCGTTGAGCAGGATCAGGCTCTGCCGCAGCTCCTCCGTCAGCCACTGCGGACTGCGCCCGCTGCGGCACTCGTCGAGCACCCGGGAGAACGCCCGGTCGGCCGTGGTGGTCCAGCCGAGACGGTTGCGGAGCCGGCGCGCCAGACCGTGCCCGATGTGGATGTCCCGGGGGGATGCGACGGGCCGCGGGTCGGGTGACCACCAGGCCACTTCATAGGGGTTGCGGTCCCCGTCCCCCACGACCGCGATCGCCCCGGCGTCGACCTCCTCCTCGAACAGCGCCTCGTTCATCTCGCACGCGTAGGCGTCCTGTGCGGGGAAGGGGTACAGCCCCGCTCGGTACGCCTCCAGAACCGTCGCCGGACTCAGGTCCGCGCAGAACGCGACGGGTCCGCTGCCGGGTGCGTGCGCGAGGTCGAGCGATGCCCAGGAGCCGCAGCGGTTCACCATGCGCGTGGTCCTCTCCTCAGCCGCCCGGCGGCGGGGGGAGATACCCGTCGTCCAGCAGCGAGTCGATGTACCGGTCGAGCAGTGCGGCGTCCACGGGGGGAACGCCGATGCCGGAACCGTGCAGGGCACGTTCGATGTTCGACCGTGTCGTGGAGGGGAAGTGCCGCTGGAAGTACATCTCCGCGACCGTCATGTCGGCGTGTGCGCACCGGTCGACGAACAACGGGACGAACGGGGTGAGGGGGTGGGTCGGATGCCCCGCGGCGTACCCCACCAGTTCGCGTACCCACGCGTCGTAGGGCAGTTTGCGGACCGGATAGCCGCGTGCGCCCAGCCGGGACGCCAGGTCGCCGATCATCGCGACCCGGGGACTGGTGAGGTGGTAGACGTTCCCCGTGGCGGGCAGCCGGGTGGAGACATGGGTGATGACGCGGGCGAAACAGTCCGCGGGAATGAAGTCCAGCGGCAGGTCGACGTCCGGGTAGAAGGACGAGTCGGCGATGAATCTGATGAGCGCGCAGATCTCCGTGCCGGTGTTCATCACTCCCGTGGTCCGGTCCCCCGTGACGTCGTTGGGACGGTAGATGGCGACCGGCAGGCCCCGGGCCGCGGCGTTGTGGAGCAGCTTCTCGGCCGTCCACTTGGATTCCACGTACCCCACTCCGAGATACTCGGAGTGCGAGAGCGGGGTCTCCTCCGTCGCGTGCCGTACGCCCGCCGCCCCGAGGCCGGCGAGCACCGCCATGCTGGATATGTAGTGGACGGGGATGGAGCGCAGCGCCCCCGCGAGCCGGATGATCTCCCGGGTGCCGCTGACATTCGCCTCTCTCAACTCGGCGTACGGGTAGATGAAGTTGACCTGGCCACCGCAGTGGTACACCAGGTCCATCGCCGCAGCGAGGTGCTCGAAGCGGTCCTCGGGCAGTCCCAGGAGCGGCTTCGCCAGATCGCCGACGACCGGGAGGACCCGGTCGGGTGGAAGGTCCCGCAGAAGGTAGCGCTGGTGGGCGCCGCGGATGCGTTCCAGGGCGTGGCTCTCGTCGGGCGCACGCACCAGGCAGTGGATCCTCGCCCGGGTCGACGCCAGGAGTTCGCCGAGCAGGTGCGTTCCGCAGAACCCCGTCGCACCGGTGAGGAGGATCTCCGTCGGGCGCTCCGGGTGCGGGACGCGGGTGGCCGCGCGGCGGACCGGCATGCTCGGCAGGCCCGCCTCGGCCTCGAAGTCCGGGAGCGGCGCGGGCGCGCCGTCCGTGGTGCCCGCCCTCGCCGCCCGTACGACCTCGGCGAAGGCGTTCAGGTGTGCGTCGCGCAGGAGCGAGCGGGTCAGGTTACGGATCTCCGTCACGCCGATCCCGAACATGATGCGGGCGCGCGCCAGCATCTCCATGGCGAGCAGGGAGTTGCCGCCCAGCTCGAAGAAGTCGTCGGCCGGGCCGACGTGGTCGATGTCCAGTATCTGCGCCCACAACTGTGCCATTCCGGTCCGCACGGACGGCTGTTCCGTCCGGTCGCCCCCGGCCGGTGCCGTCCCGCGGCGGGTGAGGGCCCGGTGGTCGATCTTCCCGTTGTGGGTGAGCGGGAGTTCGCCGACGGCGGTGAGGGTCGCCGGGACCATGTGCCCGGGGACTGTCCCGGCGACGAACGACCTGATCTGCGCCGGGGTCACCCCTCCGTCGGGGGGTGGCAGCACCGGCGTGTAGTACGCGGCGAGTGCCCGGTCCCCGTCGCCCCGGTCACGTACGACCACGGCGGCCCGGTCGACCGCCGGATGGGCGGCGACCGCGGACTCGACCTCGGCGAGGTCGACCCGGAAGCCGGAGACCTTCGCCTGGCGGTCCTTCCGGCCCAGGAACTCCAGGTTGCCGTCCGGACGCCACCGCCCGAGATCGCCGGTGCGGTACATCCGCTCGCCGGGGACCGGGCCGTAGGGGTCCGGCAGGAAGTGCTCGGCGGTCAGTCCTGGCCGGCGCCAGTAGCCGCGGGCGACCGCGGGGCCGCCGATGTAGATCTCGCCCCTGCGGCCGGGCGGCACCGGCCGCAGATCGTGGTCCAGGACATGGATGCGGGTGTCCGCGAGTGCCCGGCCGATCGGTGCCGGTCCGCGGGCGTGCGGGGGCAGGAGGTCCTCGGTCAGGACGCACAGCGCCGAGGTGATGGTGGCCTCCGTCAGCCCGTAGGCGTTGACCAGGCGCGCGGCGGGCATCCTGCGGAACGTGGTGCGGCAGTCGTCCGGGAGCACGGTGTCGCCGCCCACGATCATCAGCCTCACGGAACGCAGCGCCTCGCTGTCGTCCTCCGCGACCTTGAGCAGGTGGTGCCAGTAGGCGGGTGTCAGGTCCGCCACGGTGATCCCGTGCTCCGGCAGCCGGTGCAGCAGCTCGGTCGGCGCCCACGTGTGCCGGCCGCCGAGTACGAGCGTGGCCCCGCTGATGAGCGTGGCGAGAATCTGCTCGATCGCGGTGTCGAAGCCCGGCGCGGCCAGTTGCAGTACGCGGTCGCCCGGGGACAGTCCGTACGCGGCGGCCACCTGCGACAGCACACCGGACAGCGAGCCGTGGCTGACCATGACGCCCTTGGGCAGGCCCGCCGATCCCGAGGTGTGGATCATGTAGGCGAGATCGTCGGCCCTGGGCCCGGCCCTCGGCTGCTCGGTGGACCAGGAAGCGGCGTCCGCGAGGAAGTCCTCCATGAGGAGCACCCGGCCCGGACCGCCCGCGAAGGTCCCGGCGTGCTCGCGGGTGGTGAGCACCACCCGGGAACCCGCCTCCGCGGCCAGCCTGGCCGAGCGGCGGGGCGGGAAGCCGGGGTCGACCGGCAGGAAGGCCCCGCCGCTCCTGAGTACCGCCAGCATCCCGGTCACCAGATCCGCGCTGCGTTCCATGCAGAGGGTGACCATCCCGTCGCTGGTCACTCCGAGGGCGTTCAGCCGGTGGGCGAGCTGGCTGGCGCGGCGGTCCAGCAGCCCGTAGGTGAGCTCGTCCCCGCCGGACGCCACCGCGACCGCGTCGGGCTGCCGGGCCGCGTGGCCGCGCAGGCACCGGGAGACGGCGGGAACGGCGGGGGCGTCCTCCCGCCGTCCGGCGGACCAGATCCCGTCGGTCCCGCGTGGACGTGACCCTCGCGGGCGCATGTCCGTCCACAGGGTCTCCACGGTGGCCAGGCACTCGGCCCGGGAGCCGGGACCGCCCACGGGGTACCACCCGGCCGGGACCGGAAATTCGGCGGGCCAGATCGCGTACTGCTCCGCATCGTTGACGAGAACCCGGCATACGGCGTCCCGCGGCAGGAGGCTGGGGAGGTTGGTCACTATCCGGACCTCCTGAACAGTGAGGTCCCCCACTTCCGATGATGCACGATGCGGTGACAATGAGCGCGCCGCGCGGTATTTGGCGGTTGCGGCGTTCCGAGGAACGACAATTGGCCCGTTCGGGAATCCTGTGGAACGCTTGAAATGGCGGCACTCGCGCTAAAAGGCGACTACAGACGCCGAGGAGGTGGCTGGGTTGTTGACCAGCGAATCGCCAGCCAGGGGACGGCAGCGTCTCATGATCGGCTATTTCGCGTGGATGGCCCTCCTCACCTCCCTGTATTACGTCTTTCCCGGCCACCGGGTTATCTGGTGGGGGGTGATGGGGCTCAGCGGGGTCCTCGCCATTCTGGCGGGCGTTCTTCTCAACCGGCCCTCGCATTACGTTTCCTGGCTGCTGCTGGCCGTGGCGAATCTCAGCTTCCTCACGGGTCAGCTGATGAACGTCGTCTACACCCAGTACCTGCACCAGGTGAATCCGTTCCCTTCCATCGCCGACGGCTTCTATCTGGCGCAGTACCCGCTCTACGCGGCGGGGGTGCTGGGCTTCATCCGATGGAGAACGGCGAGCCGCGACCGGGGCAGTCTGATCGACGGTCTGATCCTGACGGCCGGTCTGGCGCTGCTCTCATGGACCTTTCTGATCGTCCCGTATGTGCGCAACCCCGAACTGACGTGGATCCAGAAGGCGTTCTCCATCGCCTATCCGCTCGGGGACCTCCTCGTACTGGCGATGCTGGCGCGCCTGCTCGCACCCCGTACCGGAGGAAGCCGTTCCCTTCAGCTGCTGACCATCGGTTCCATCGGGATTCTCACCTCCGACGTCCTGTTCGGACTGATCCAGCTCGACGGCACCTGGCGCATCGGCACCGCCGTCGACCTGGGCTGGGCGGTCCTGTACACCTGCTGGGGCGCCGCGGCGCTGCATCCGTCGATGGTGACGCTGACCCGGCCCGCCCCCGTGCAGCCGCCGACACTCGCGCCCGCGCGCCTGGGCCTGCTGACCCTCGCGTCTCTGATCGCTCCCCTGATGCTGCTGCTCGAAGCAGGGAACGCGGGCACGGACGCCCGGGTCGTCGGCGCGTTCTCCGCCGTCCTCTTCTTCCTCGTGCTCGCGCGGCTGGCGGGCGTGGTGACGAACCATCGCAAGGCGATCGCCAGGGAACGAGTGCTGCGGACGGGCATTGAGTCGCTGGCCTGGGCGCGCTCCGTCGAGGAGGTCGCGGAGGCCGTCGAGGGCACGGCCACGACCCTGACGCGCGGCCCGCGGCACAATGCCGTTCTCGCTGTCCGCGACAGCGAGGAGGAGCTGCGGATCGTCCGCGAGAACGGCGACGGGGACGCGTCGCCGCTCCGGAACCTCGACGAGGTGCTCGCGCTGCCCGCGGTCCGCGAACAGCGCCCCCTGCCCTTCTCGGATCTGGATCCGGGCGTGGCCGCGGGGCTTCCGGACGCCCCCAGCGCACTGCTGTGCCCCCTGGTCCTCGACCGTCCCGCCGGGGAGATGCCGATCGGCGTACTGGCGGTGGCGGGGGTCGAGAGCGAACTGCTCGACGTACGGACCACGCTGGCGACCCTCGCCGCCCAGGCGGTGCTTGCCGTCGAGCGCATCAGTCTCGCCAAGGAGATCAACCGCCGGGACAGCGAGGCGTACTTCCGCACACTGGTGCACAACGCCTCGGACGTCATTCTGATCCTGGACGCCGACGCACGGATCCGTTACGCCAGCTCCTCGGCGCTGCCGGTGCTCGGCTACCCGGCCCTGGAGGGGCGCCGGCTGACCGATCTCGTCGCGCACGGGGACACCGCGACCATGGTCCGGATGCTGGACGACATGCGCACCCGCGACTGGTCGGACCGGCGTGAGGACTGGCGGGTGCTGCGGAGCGACGGGGCCTGCATCGAGGTCGAGGTGCGGTGCAGCGACCTGCGGGACGAGCCCACCGTCGGCGGGCTCGTCCTGACCCTTCAGGACGTCACTCAGCGCCGCCGCCTCGAACGCGAGCTCACCCACCGTGCCTTCCACGACTCCCTGACGGGTCTGGCGAACCGGGTGCTCTTCCAGGACAGGACCGGTCACGCCCTCACTCGGGGCCAGCGCGAAGGCACCGTCGTCGGAGTGCTCTTCGTCGATGTGGACGACTTCAAGGTCATCAACGACACGCTGGGACACGGCGTGGGCGACGAACTCCTCGTGGCCGTGTCCCTGCGGCTGGCCACCACGATCCGGGCTTCCGACACCGTGGCGCGCATCGGCGGTGACGAATTCGCCATGCTCACGGGGGACTCGATGGCCCCGCGCGATGTCGAGACGTTCAGCGACCACGTCATCGAGGCGTTCAGAGAACCGTTCAAGCTGTCCTCCGGCATGGTCAACGTGTCCATCAGCGTGGGCGTCGCGACCACGGAGGACAGCGTCGACGCGGACGAACTGTTCGCCCACGCCGACCTGGCGCTGTACTCGGCCAAGACCGCGGGGAAGGGCCAGTGGCGCAGATATCTGCCGAAGCTGCAGAGCGACCTGCTGGAGCGTCACGAGCTCCAGGAGTCCCTGGACGCCACCGTCGTCGAGACGTCGTTCGCCGTGCGCTACCAGCCGATCGTCGATCTGGCCAGCAGTGAACTCGTGGGCTTCGAAGCGCTGGTGCGCTGGCCGCACAAGACCCGGGGTGTCGTGCTCCCCGAGCAGTTCATCGCGCTGGCCGAGGAGAGCGGCCGGATCGTCCCGCTCGGCGCCTGGGTGCTGCGCCAGGCGGCGTCCGACGCCGCCCGGTGGCGCAGGGAGGGCGTCCACCGGCCGCCCGGCGCCCGTCCGAACGCACCGGCCGTGCCGCTCTATGTCAGCGTGAACGTCTCCGCACGGCAGTTCCGCGACGCGGGGTTCGTGGACATGGCGCGGACGGCGCTCGAAACGTCGGGGATCGGCCCCGAGTCACTGGTCCTGGAACTGACCGAGAGCGTGCTGATGACCCGCGGCGACAACGTCCTGGAGGACATGAAGGAGCTGACCGACCTCGGCATCCGTATCGCCATCGACGACTTCGGGACGGGCTACTCCTCGCTCAGCTACCTCCGCGAGTTCCCCATCAAGATCCTCAAGATCGACAAGTCCTTCATCGACGGCCTCGGGGTGTCCAGTCAGCAGTACGCCCTCATCGAGGGCATCGCCAACATCGCCGAGACGCTGGGCATCGTGGTGATCGCCGAAGGGATCGAGAACAGGACGCAGCGCGATCTGCTGGCGTCCCTGGGCTGCCCGCTCGGGCAGGGCTACCTCTTCGCGCAGCCCATGGAGGCCGCCGAGGCCGAGCGCCTCGTGCGCTCCTCGCAGCGGCTCGGCGTCTGAGGGGTGCCGGACAGCACTACGGGGCGCCTCCCCCGTACAACGACCAGGGAAGACGCCCCGCGGCGAGCGACACGCGCCGTACCGGCAGCGGTCAGACGTTGAAACCGAGCGCGCGAAGCTGCTCGCGCCCGTCGTCCGTGATCTTGTCCGGGCCCCACGGCGGCATCCAGACCCAGTTGATCCGCAACTCGCTGACGATGCCGTCCGTCGCGGACTTCGCCTGGTCCTCGATGACATCGGTCAGCGGACAGGCCGCGGACGTCAGGGTCATGTCGAGGGTGGCGATATTGGCGTCATCGACGTGGATGCCGTAGATGAGGCCCAGGTTCACGACGTCGATGCCCAGCTCGGGGTCGACTACGTCGTACAGCGCCTCGCGGACCTCCTCCTCGGAGGCCGGCTTCAGTGCGACTGTCTCTTCACTCATGCGGTCTTCCCTTCGGACAGCGCCTGCGCCGTCGCGTCCTTCCACGCCATCCAGCTCAGCAGCGCGCACTTGACCCGGGCCGGGTACTTGGAGACACCGGCGAACGCGACCGCGTCCTCCAGTACCTCCTCCATCGCTTCGTCCGGCTCCAGCTGACCCTTGGACTGCATCAGTTCCAGGAACGCGGCCTGGACCTTCTGCGCCTCGGCGAGCTGCTTGCCGACGAGCAGATCGTTCAGTACGGAGGCACTGGCCTGGCTGATGGAGCAGCCCTGGCCCTCGTAACTGATGTCGGCGATGGTCTCGCCGTCGTACTTCACCCGGAGTGTGATCTCGTCGCCACACGTCGGGTTGACGTGATGCACCTCGGCGTCGCCGTCCCGCAGGCCGCGCCCGTGGGGGTGCTTGTAGTGGTCCAGGATCACTTCCTGGTACATGGAATCAAGCTTCACCAGTCAACCCTCAGCAGTTGTGGCATTTAACCGAAAAAGTTCCGGACGTGCTCCAGACCGTCCACCAGGGCGTCCACCTCGGCGGGCGTGGAGTACAGATAGAACGACGCTCGCGTCGTCGCAGGAATTCCGTACCGCAGGCACACCGGCCGCGCGCAGTGGTGACCGACCCGGACGGCGATGCCCTGCTCGTCCAGGACCTGGCCCACGTCGTGCGGGTGGATGTCACCGAGCGTGAACGAGATCGTCGCGCCGCGGTCCACGGCCGTCGACGGGCCGATGATCTTGAGGTCCGGGACCTCCAGGAGCCGCTTCACCGCGTACTCGGTGATCGCGTGCTCGTGGCGGTAGATGTTCTCCATGCCGATCGCCGAGAGGTAGTCCACGGCCGCACCGAGGCCGACGGCCTGGGCGATCGGGGGCGTACCCGCCTCGAACTTGTGCGGCGCGGGAGCATACGTCGACGAGTGCATCGACACGGTCTCGATCATCTCGCCGCCGCCGAGGAACGGGGGCAGGTCCTCCAGGAGCTCCTGCCGTCCCCACAGCACGCCGATACCGGTCGGGCCGACCATCTTGTGGCCGGTGAAGGCCACGAAGTCGGCCTGCAGCGCCTGCACGTCGAGCACCATGTGCGGGGCCGCCTGCGAGGCGTCGATGCAGACCAGCGCGCCGACCTGCTGGGCACGGCGGATGATCTTCTCGACCGGGTTGATCGTGCCCATGATGTTCGAGACCAGCGTGAAGGAGACGATCTTCGTCTTCTCCGTGATGATCTCGTCGATGTTGGACAGATCGAGGCGGCCGTCGTCGGTGATGCCGAACCACTTCAGCTTCGCGCCGGTGCGCTGCGAGAGCAGCTGCCACGGCACGATGTTGGAGTGGTGCTCCATCTCCGTGGTGACGATCTCGGTGTCACGGTCCACCCGATAGGGCTCGTCGGCCCAGCCGAGCATGTTGGCCACGAGGTTGAGCGACTCGGAGGCGTTCTTCGTGAAGATGACCTCGTTGCGGCTCGGCGCGTTGATGAAGGCCGCGACCTTGTCGCGAGCACCCTCGTACAGCGCGGTGGCCTCCTCCGCGATGGTGTACACACCGCGGTGGACGTTGGCGTTGTGCCGCTCGTAGTACTCGTTGAGCGCATCGAGGACCTGGCGCGGCTTCTGCGAGGTCGCCGCACTGTCCAGGTAAACGATCTTCTTGCCGTCGTGGACCGTGCGGTCCAGGATCGGGAAGTCCTTGCGGATCGCCTCGGTGTCGAGGAGGCCGGAGAGCCCCTGTCGGGCGTCAGTCACGCGGAAGCGCCACCCTTCGTGTAGGCCTCGTAGCCCTCGTTCTCCAGCTTGTCGGCGAGCTCGGCGCCGCCGGACTCGGCGATGCGGCCGTTGGCGAAGACGTGGACGAAGTCGGGCTTGATGTAGCGGAGGATCCGCGTGTAGTGCGTGATCAGCAGGGTGCCGACCTCGCCGGTCTCGCGGACCCGGTTGACGCCCTCGGAGACGACGCGCAGGGCGTCGACGTCGAGGCCCGAGTCGGTCTCGTCGAGGACGGCGATCTTCGGCTTGAGGAGCTCCAGCTGAAGGATCTCGTGGCGCTTCTTCTCACCGCCGGAGAAGCCCTCGTTGACGTTGCGCTCGGCGAAGGTCGGGTCCATCTGGAGGCCGGCCATCGTCTCCTTGACCTCCTTCACCCACGTACGCAGCTTGGGCGCCTCGCCGCGGACGGCGGTGGCGGAGGTACGCAGGAAGTTGGAGACCGAGACACCGGGGATCTCGACCGGGTACTGCATGGCGAGGAACAGACCGGCGCGGGCGCGCTCGTCGACGGTCATGTCCAGGACGTTCTCGCCGTCCAGGGTGACCGTGCCACTGGTGATCGTGTACTTGGGGTGTCCCGCGAGCGAGTACGCGAGGGTGGACTTGCCGGACCCGTTGGGGCCCATGATGGCGTGGGTCTCGCCCTGCTTCACGGTCAGGTCGACGCCCTTGAGGATCTCCTTCGTGGCGTTGTCGGCCTCGACGGTGACGTGCAGGTCGCGGATTTCAAGCGTTGCCATGGGTGACTCAGGTCTCCTGGGTGACGGAGACGAGCACATCGTCCCCTTCGATCTTTACGGGGTAAACGGGAACGGGGCGCGTCGCGGGAAGGCCGGACGGCTTGCCGGTGCGCAGATCGAAACTCGATCCGTGCAGCCAGCACTCGATCATGCAGTCCTCGACCTCGCCCTCCGAGAGCGACACGTTCGCGTGCGAGCAGATGTCGTTGATCGCGAACACCTCGCCCTCGGTGCGCACCACGGACACCGGCGTGCCGTCGAGCTCCACCCGCTTGGGGGTGTCGTCCTCCAGCTCGCTCAGCGCACAGGCTTTGACGAAGGCCATCAGACGGACGCCTTCAGCTCGGTCTCGATCTTGTCGAGGAGACGGGCTTCGACGTCCGGCAGACCGATCTGCTGGACCAGCTCGGCGAAGAAGCCGCGCACGACGAGGCGGCGGGCCTCCTCGGCCGGGATGCCGCGCGACTGGAGGTAGAAAAGCTGCTCGTCGTCGAAACGGCCGGTCGCGGACGCGTGGCCCGCGCCGACGATCTCGCCGGTCTCGATCTCCAGGTTAGGCACGGAGTCGACCCGGGCGCCGTCCGTGAGGACGAGGTTGCGGTTCATCTCGTACGTGTCGGTGCCCTCGGCCTTGGCCTGGATGAGGACGTCACCGATCCATACGGCGTGCGCGCCGTCGCCCTGCAGCGCGCCCTTGTAGGCCACGTTGGACTTGCAGTGCGGGGTGTTGTGGTCGACGAGGAGGCGGTGCTCCTGGTGCTGGCCCTTGTCGGTGAAGTACAGACCGAAGAGCTCGGCCTCGCCGCCGGGGCCCGCGTAGCTGATACGCGGGTGGATACGGACGAGGTCGCCGCCGAAGGTGACGACGATCGACTTGAACGAGGCGTCCCGGCCGATCAGCGCGTTGTGCTGGCCGACGTGGACGGCCTTCTCGTCCCAGTCCTGGACCGAGACGACGGTGAGCTTGGCACCGTCGCCCAGCACGTAGTCGACGTTGGCGGCGAGCACCGCGTCACCCGTGTGGTCGATGACGACGACGGCCTCGGCGAAGGCTCCCAGCTCGATGAGCTGGTGGCCGTAGGCGATGCCGCCCTCGCCGTGCACGGCGATACGGATCGGCTCGGTGAGCAAGGCCTCCTTTGCGACCGTGACGACCGATGCCTGCTCGAAGGACGTGTACGCCTGGGCGGCGACACGGTCCACCGGGGTGCCGGCCTTGCCGAGCCGCGAGTCCTCGCGGCCGACGGTCTCGACGGTGACCCCTTCCGGGGCCTCGATCGCGACCTTCACACCGTCGCCGGTGGCGACGGCGCTGCCGTCGTGCAGCCCGCGGAGACGCTCCAGCGGCGTGAACCGCCACTCCTCCTCGCGGCCGTGCGGGACGGGGAAGTCCGCGACGTCGAAGGACGGGGGGGCGCTCATGCGCGTGGCGACGGTCGACTCGGCGGCCACCGCGATGGAGCCGGCGGTCGTCGAACCGGCCGGAGGGGGTCCCCCCGCTCGAGCGGAGTCGAGAGTGGGGGAGTTCTGAGCCTCAGCCATGGCTGTCGTAGTGCTCGCTTTCTCAGTCAAGAAGTCGGGGGACGCGGTCGGCGGGCGTACTAGCCGACCGAACCCTCCATCTGCAGCTCGATCAGCCGGTTGAGCTCAAGGGCGTACTCCATGGGCAGCTCCTTGGCGATCGGCTCGACGAAGCCGCGCACGATCATCGCCATGGCCTCGAACTCGGTGAGTCCGCGGCTCATGAGGTAGAAGAGCTGGTCCTCGGAGACCTTGGAGACGGTCGCCTCGTGCCCCATCGACACGTCGTCCTCGCGGACGTCGACGTACGGGTAGGTGTCGGAGCGCGAGATCGTGTCGACCAGCAGCGCGTCACAGAGCACGTTGGACTTCGCGCCCGGCGCACCCTCGCCGATCTCGATGAGACCGCGGTAGGAGGTACGGCCGCCGCCTCGTGCCACCGACTTGGAGACGATGTTGGACGAGGTGTTCGGGGCCATGTGGACCATCTTGGCGCCGGCGTCCTGGTGCTGGCCCTCGCCGGCGAAGGCGATGGACAGGGTCTCGCCCTTGGCGTGCTCGCCCATCAGGTAGATGGCCGGGTACTTCATGGTGACCTTGGAGCCGATGTTGCCGTCGACCCACTCCATGGTCGCGCCCTCGTACGCCACGGCGCGCTTGGTGACGAGGTTGTAGACGTTGTTCGACCAGTTCTGGATCGTCGTGTAGCGGCAACGGCCGCCCTTCTTCACGATGATCTCGACGACCGCGGAGTGCAGCGAGTCCGAGGAGTAGATCGGCGCGGTGCAGCCCTCGACGTAGTGGACGTAGGCGTCCTCGTCGACGATGATCAGCGTCCGCTCGAACTGGCCCATGTTCTCCGTGTTGATACGGAAGTAGGCCTGGAGCGGGATCTCGACGTGCACGCCCTTCGGCACGTAGATGAACGATCCGCCGGACCACACGGCCGTGTTCAGCGAGGCGAACTTGTTGTCGCCGACCGGGATGACGGTGCCGAAGTACTCCTTGAAGAGCTCCGGGTGCTCCTTCAGCGCGGTGTCGGTGTCCATGAAGATGACACCCTGCGCCTCCAGCTCCTCGTTGATCTGGTGGTAGACGACCTCGGACTCGTACTGGGCCGCGACACCGGCGACGAGGCGCTGCTTCTCCGCCTCGGGGATGCCGAGCTTGTCGTACGTGTTCTTGATGTCCTCGGGCAGGTCCTCCCAGGACTCCGCCTGCTTCTCCGTGGACCGCACGAAGTACTTGATGTTGTCGAAGTCGATGCCCGAGAGGTCGGAGCCCCAGTTCGGCATGGGCTTCTTGCCGAAGAGCTTCAGGCCCTTGAGCCGCAGCTTCAGCATCCACTCGGGTTCGTTCTTCTTCTCCGAGATGTCGCGGACGACAGCCTCGGAGAGGCCGCGCTTGGCCGCAGCGCCTGCCGCGTCGGAGTCGGCCCAACCGAATTCGTACGTGCCCAGACCCTCGAGCTCAGGGTGGGCAGTCTCCGTGGGGAGCGTCATGCGGGGTTCCTCCCGGCAGTGCTTGCAGATACTGAGGTGGTCTGTGGTGTTGCGTGGCCGCTGCGCGGCACATACGTCGTACACACGCCGTCGCCGTGGGCGAGGGTGGCCAGACGCTGCACATGGGTCCCGAGCAGGCTGGAGAAGAGTTCCGTCTCCGCCTCGCACAGCTGCGGGAACTGCTCGGCGACATGCGCGACCGGGCAGTGGTGCTGGCACAACTGCTCGCCCTGCTGCGGGCCGGGCGCACTTCGCGCCGTAGCAGCATACCCGTCTGCGGACAAGGCCCTGGCCAGGGCCTCGGTGCGGTCCTCGGGGTCCGCCGATTCGACCGCGGCGCGGTACACCTCGGCCTGTGCGGCCATCCGGGCGCGGGCGAAAGCGACGACCGCTTCGTCGCCCGAGGTCTCGGCGATCCAGCGCAGGGCGTCGGCGGCGAGCTTGTCGTAGGACTGGTCGAAGGCGTCCCGGCCGCAATCGGTCAGGGCGAACACCTTGGCGGGACGCCCACGGGTCCGTGCCCCGTACACCCGCTGGTCGCGGGCCTCGACGACACCGTCGGATACGAGGGCGTCGAGGTGACGGCGGACGGCGGCCTGGGTGAGCCGGACGCGCTTGGCCAGATCGGCGGCGGTGGACGGGCCGTGGTCCAGGATGGAGCGCGCGACCCGGTTGCGCGTAGAACGCTCACCGGTCGCGAGTTCCTCCTGCGGAGCCTCGCCAACGTATTTCACAACGCCATTGTTGCTTAATTCATCGGAGCCTGACAACCCGCGCTCCGATCATGGCCTGATGGGGTTCATCACTTAGGCATACCTAAGTTGACCTGCGGAAATGATCATTCCGAGCCCCGGCCCCGCACGACGGCCCACACGACGGCCCGCCCGGCAGATGCCGGGCGGGCCGCGGTGTCCGGCGTGTCGGCCGGGGGTGGTTCAGGTGCTCAGGTCACGTCAGGTCCGGCCGCTGCGAGACCCGGACGGAGTTCACCAGAGACTTGCCCTGGATGGCCGACAGCCGCACATTGAGCTGCCCGTCGGTGACCTCCACCGTGACCGTCTTGTCCAGGGCGGTGTACGTGCCCTTCTCCAGCGCGATATCGAGGTTGGAGACGTACTCCTTGCCCTCGGCGAGCACGTCGAAGACCCTGGCACCCGGCTTGGTGCCGGTGACCTCGGCGAATCCCAGCTCGACGCGGTAGACGCCGTTGGGGACGTTGTCGAAGCGGTACTCCAGCACACCGCTGCGGGCGGTGCGGTACAGCGCCTGCTCACCGGTGCCGGAGATGGTCTTCGTCGTGCCGATCCTGCTCGTTGTCCCGATGTAGCCGTACGAACCGGCCGCGTACTCCCGGTCCGCACCCCAGGTGTCGCCGAGCAGGTCCGTCGTCGAACCGGCGACGCCGGCGTCGAGCGCCGCCTGGTAGGCCGGGACGACGATCTTCAGCGGGATCTCGGTCACGGGCGCCCTGCCGCTCTCCGAGGAGACGAGCAGGGTGCCGGTGAGCACCGTGCCGGGCGTGGCGCCCGTGGTGTCGAAGGTGAGCTCCACCTTCTGTTCGGCGCCCTTGGCCAGCTCGCCGGAGGCGGGCGTGGCCGTGACCCAGGTGGCGTCGCCCCGTTCCTTGACCGTGTACGGGGTGGTGGTGCCCGTGTTGCTCACGGTCAGCGTGCGGGTGCGGTCCTGGTCCGCCGGGACGACCAGGGCGTAATCCGCCGCGGATGCCTTGACCGCACCGGTCTTCAGCACGGCGTCGGCCACGGCGATGTCCTTGGCCTTCAGTCCGCGCTCCGCCGTTACGCCGGAGTAGTGGTCCGCCACGACCGCGATGTCGTAGGCGGCCTCCGTGGTGCCCGCCGGGACCTGGACGAGATAGCTGCCGTCGGCGCCCGTGGTGCCGGTTGCGACGCCGGTACCGCCCTGGCCGACCTTCACGGTGGCGCCCGCGACCGGCCGGCCGTCGTTGTCGTCGGTGACCGTGCCGGTCAGCACGGCGCTCTTGCTGGTGCTGAAGGTGATGCTCATACCGTCCGTGACGGCCGCCTGGTTGTGGGAATACAGCAGGGCGTCCGTACCGGTGTCGTTCTCGGTGCCGACGGTGGCGCCGGACCCGTTCTCGAAGGTGCCGTCGCCGATGTCCTTGTAGTGGTAGGAAACGGCGCCGTCCTCACCGATGACCGCGGCGAAGCTGATCCGCTGGGCCGTGGAGGAGCTGATCTGCACGTCCCGCCACTCGACGACCACCGAGCGGTGCGGCGCGGTGCCGCGGGCCGCCCAGTAGACACCGGAGACGCTTGAGCCGCTGTCGATCTGGAGGTTGTCCCAGAAGGGGTAGAGCGCGCCGTTGGGATTACCCGTGGTCGGCAGGCTGGCGTTCACCGAAGAGGTACTGACGGTGCCGAACCCGAGGACGCCCTCGGTGGTGGCGGTGGCGGCGCGGTACGTCTTTCCGTACAGCCCGACCGGGAACGGCAGGTCGAAGCGGGCCGAACCGCTCGTCGCGCTGGACATCGCCAGCTTGGTGTCACCCGTCGGGAAGGCTCCGGTGCCCGCGCGGCAGGTCGTGCCGAAGGTGTCCGCGCGGGCGGCCAGGTCGAGGTCCCTGGTGACCGAGGCGGTCAGCTCAACGCTCACGCTCGACGCCGACGCGCAGCGGCTGACCGGGGTGACGGCCACGTTGTACGTACCGACCGGCAGGGTCAGCGTGTACGTGCCGTCGGCGGCCGAGACCGTCTTCACCGGGGTGCCCTGGGCGACGACGTTCGCGCCGGCCTCGACGCCGGCCTCGGTCCTCACGGTGCCGCTGAGCGTCGCGCTGGGCGCCTGCGTCAGGGTGAGGTCCTTGGTCGTCGTCTCGTTCTCGAGGATCGTGACGGTGGACTCGGTGGCGTGGAACCCGAACTTGGAGACGGTGATCCGGTAGTCGCCGACCATCACCTTGGGCAGGGCGTAGGAGCCGTCCGCGCCGGTGGTGACGGTGGACTTCATCGGTCCGTCCAGCGACACGAG
Source organism: Streptomyces sp. NPDC055749 (assembly GCF_053617235.1). NCBI lineage: Bacteria > Bacillati > Actinomycetota > Actinomycetes > Kitasatosporales > Streptomycetaceae > Streptomyces > Streptomyces sp. NPDC055749. Next base: position 32,164 of record NZ_JBSHFH010000018.1, read on the forward strand.
GGCGTCCGCGACGGGCGCGTCACCGGAGCCGACCTTGCCGCCGAGTGCGCCGAGCGGTCCGCGCGGGGTGGCGCTGACCGCGGCGTACGCGTCGAGGCGTCCTTCGCCCCAGACGTTGTTCTTCGCCGCGGTGCCGCCACAGGTCGTGTTGTCCGTGTCGATCGCGGTCTGGTCGAGGAGCTTCTCCGTCTCCGCGACGTTGCCGCGGATCGCGGGCGAGGCCGCCCACATCAGCGCCACGGTGGCGGCGGTGTGCGGGGAGGCCATCGACGTACCGGAAATGGCGTTGTAGCCGCCGCCCATCCACGAGGAGCGGACGTTGACGCCGGGCGCGGAGAGGTTCGGCTTGAGGGTGCCCGCCTCGCCGGTGCCGCGCGAGGAGAAGCTCGCGATGGTGTTGTTGATGTCGAAGGCGCCGGAGGAGTAGCTGTTGGCGTAGGCGCCGGGCGATCCGGAGGTGTTGCAGCCGGGGCCGTTGTTTCCGTTGGAGAAGGCCGGGAAGATGCCCGCGTCACGCCAGGACTGGACGGTGGCCTTGTACCAGGTGTCGATGACGTTGGCGCCCCACGAGTTGTTCACCACGTCAGGCGCGAGGTCCGGCCGCGGGTTGGCGCCCGAGGCGTCCGTGGGCGCGACCATCCACTGGCCCGAGGCGAGCAGCGTCTCCCGCGCGCAGGAGCTGGTCCCGCAGCCCTTGGCGGCGATCCAGCGGGCGCCGGGTGCGACACCCACCTGGTTGGCGCCGCCGTCGTCGCCGACCATGGTTCCCATGGTGTGGGTGCCGTGACCGTTGTTGTCGCAGGGCGTGGTGCCCGAGCAGACCTTGGTCGGGTCGAACCAGTTGTACGCGTGGTCGTACGTGCCGTCCGCCTTCAGGCCCCGGTACTTGGCCGCGACCGCCGGGTGGTCGAACTGGACGCCGCTGTCGATGTTGGCCACGACGATGCCGTCACCGCGTACGCCCAGGTCGTTCCAGACCTTCGGGGCGTTGATGCGGTCGAGGTTCCACTCGACGGCGTCGACCTCGGGCTCGCTGGTGCCGGGCAGCGGGTCGGGAATCGTGACCGGGTCGTCGGCCTCGATGGTGGCCACGTCCGCACGGGCCGCGATCTTCTCGGCGAGTGCCTTGTCGCCGGTGATCTGCACGGTGTTGGCGATCCAGAACGACTTGTACGTCGCTCCGGCGTCCTTGGCCAGCGCGATGACCCCGGCCTGGGACTTCTTGGCGAACGCTGTCTTCGTTTCGAGAACGGCGCGGGCCTTGGCCGTCTTGCCCTTCGCCTTGCGGGCGGACGCGACATCCGCTTCGGCCTTCAGGCCGACCCAGAAGGTCACCTCGTCCTCGGCCGCGAACCGCTTGAGCAGTTCGGCCTCGGACTTGGCCTGGTACGCGGACCGCGGCGCCGGCTCGGCCTCCCTGGCCTGAGCGGGCGAGGCGCTGATCATGAGGGGTAACGCGGTCGCTGCCGCGGTGAGAAGTGCGGCGGCTGACCGCCGTCTGAGACGCGTGGAACGTCGGATCACGAGCTCTCCTTCAGGAGCGGCGGGGGTCGCCCGCCGTAGTGGATGAAGGAACAGGCGCGGGTGCCACTCACTACTGCCGCTGCCCGTGTACATGTGGGGGGCGCAGCAACCGCATGAGCTCAGGGAGGAGCATGGGGGATGTGACGCAGGGCACGTAAGGGGGCGACGGGGAGCCCGGGACTGCCATTGGCCGGACTTTGAGGTGTGACGAGGTTTCGCCCGGGGAAGTACGCGTCGGACCCGGCGGAGCCGCCCCGTCCCGGTTCGGCCCCACATTGGCGAAATCGCGCTCCACGGGACCCAGGCCCCGGGGCCCTTCGGTCGCTGCCTAGACTTACCGGCCATGAACAGCGAGTGGGTCGTCCAGGTCGCCGGCCTGGTGAAGCGGTACGGCACCAAGACCGCGGTGGACGGCCTCGACCTCGACGTCCGGGCCGGCGCGGTCACCGCGGTCCTCGGTCCCAACGGCGCGGGCAAGACCACCACCATCGAGACCTGCGAGGGCTACCGGAAGCCGGACGCCGGGACCGTACGCGTCCTCGGCCTCGACCCGGTCGCCGACGCCGGGGCACTGCGCCCCCGGGTCGGGGTGATGCTCCAGTCCGGCGGGGTGTACTCCGGCGCGCGGGCCGACGAGATGCTGCGCCACATGGCCAGGCTGTACGCCCGCCCGCTGGACGTCGACGCCCTGATCGAACGCCTCGGCCTCGGCAGCTGCGGACGCACGACCTACCGCCGGCTCTCCGGCGGCCAGCAACAGCGGCTCGCCCTGGCGATGGCCGTCGTGGGCCGTCCCGAGCTGGTCTTCCTCGACGAGCCGACCGCGGGCCTCGACCCGCAGGCCCGGCGCTCCACCTGGGATCTCGTACGGGAACTGCGCGGCGACGGCGTCTCGGTCGTCCTGACCACCCACTTCATGGACGAGGCCGAGGAGCTGGCCGACGACGTGGCCATCATCGACGCCGGCCGGGTCATCGCCACGGGCAGCCCGGAGTCGCTGTGCCGCGGCGGCGCCGAGAACACCCTGCGCTTCACCGGCCGCCCCGGCCTCGACCTCGGCTCACTGCTCAAGGCGCTGCCCGACGGCACCGAGGCGGCCGAGCCGGCCACGGGCACGTACCGCATCACGGGAGAGATCGACCCGCAGCTGCTGGCCACCGTGACCTCCTGGTGCGCCCAGCACGGCGTGATGCCGTCCGGTATCGCCGTGGAGCGGCACACGCTCGAGGACGTCTTCCTGGAACTGACCGGCAAGGAGCTGCGCGCATGAGCGCCGGTACGTACACCCCCCGTCCCGGCGCGGCCCCGCTGCCCCGCATGATCGCCGCGCAGACCGCGCTGGAGACGCGGATGCTGCTGCGCAACGGCGAGCAGCTGCTCCTCACCGTGATCATCCCGACGCTGCTCCTCGTGCTGTTCAGCGCGGTCGACATCGTGGACACCGGCGCGGGCGAGGCGGTCGACTTCCTGACGCCCGGCATTCTCGCGCTGGCCGTGATGTCCACCGCCTTCACCGGCCAGGCCATCGCCACCGGCTTCGAACGGCGCTACGGGGTGCTCAAGCGGCTCGGTGCCTCGCCGCTGCCGCGCTGGGCGCTGATGACAGCGAAAACCCTGTCGGTGCTGGTCACCGAGGTGCTGCAGATCGTGCTGCTGACGGCGATCGCTTTCGCGCTCGGCTGGTCACCGCACGGCAACCCCTTGTCCGTACTGCTGCTTCTGGTGCTGGGCACCGCGGCGTTCTCGGGCCTCGGGCTGCTGATGGCCGGGACGCTGAAGGCGGAGGCGACCCTCGCCGCAGCCAACCTGGTCTTCCTGCTGCTGTTGGTGGGCGGTGGCGTCATCGTGCCGCTCGACAAGTTCCCGGACGCGGTCCAGTCGGTCCTGGGTCTGCTGCCGGTCTCGGCCCTCTCCGAGGGACTGCGGGACGTCCTCCAGCACGGTGCCTCCATGCCGTGGGGCGAGGCAGGAATCCTCGCGGTCTGGGCGGTGCTCGGGCTCGGGGCGGCGGCGAAGTTCTTCCGCTGGGAGTAGGCGCACGCGTGTGACGCATGGCATTCGGGCGTAACGCACCCCTCGTGAAAACGTGCACAAGCCCCCGCCTACGATGGTTCGCGTGGAAACCCCCCTCTCCTACATCGCCAAGCGCTGGACTCCGTCCACAGAGGTGGTCCGGCGCGCCGCTCTCTCCGCCGTCGTGATGACCGTGTTCATCATCGTCACGGGCGGTGCCGTCCGGCTGACCGGTTCCGGTCTCGGCTGCGACACGTGGCCCAAGTGCACCGACGACAGCCTCTTCGCGACGCCCGAGCAAGGTCTGCACGGCGCGATCGAGTTCGGCAACCGGATGCTCACCTACGTCCTGTCGGCCGCCGTCGGCTGGGCGATCATCGCGGTGCGCTCTTCCAAGCCCCGTCGTAGCGGGCTGACCCGCCTCGCCTGGTCACAGTTCTGGCTCGTGATGGGGAACGCCGTCCTCGGCGGAATCACGGTCTGGGCGGGCCTCAACCCGTGGACGGTGGCCGGGCACTTCCTGCTCGCCAACACCCTGCTCGCGGTGGCCGTCATCACCTGGGTGCGGGTCGGCGAGGGCGACGGCGCGCCGCGTCCGCGTGCCCCGCGCCCGGTGCGCGGCCTGTCCTGGGCAATCGTCGTCACCACGGTCGTCCTGATCGCTCTCGGTACGACGGTGACCGGTTCCGGCAAGCACGCCGGCGACAGCAGCGACGTACCGCGCATGCCGTGGGACTGGAACGCCGCCGCCCATGTGCACGCCATCTCCGCGTGGGTGGTCTGCGCCCTGGCCGTCGCCATGTGGCTGGCGCTGCGCGTGGTGGACGCCCCCGCCGACACCCGGGCACGCGCCCGTGACCTGCTGATCGTGCTGCTGGCGCAGGGTGCGATCGGGTACGTGCAGTACTTCAGCGACGTCCCCGAAATCCTGGTCGGCGTCCATATGCTCGGCTCCTCGCTGATGTGGATCGCCGTGCTGCGACTGTTCCTGAGCATGCGGGAGCGTCCGCAGGTCACGGCAGGCATCCCCGCACAGGAGACCCCGGCCGTGACCGTCGCGAGCTGACGCCCGCGAGCGTCCGCGTGTCAGCGGTCCAGCCCGTACACCCGGCGCGCGTTGCCCGAGCCGATCAGCTCGGCGACGCGCGTCGCGTCGTTACGTGACCACGCGCCGTCCGTCACCCAGCCGCCCAGCACCCGGCCGAGCGCCTCGTGGAACTGCCGTGCCCCGACCAGATGAAGCTCGGGCAGTGCACTCGCCCCGCTGGAGAACAGCAGCTTGCCGAACGGGGCGAGTTCCAGGATCTCCGCCAGTACGGCATCGGCGCGCGCTCCCGTACGGGCGAGGGCGGAGCCCAGATCCGCGTAGACATGCGAGTGGGCGTCCGCGAGCTGGGCGGCGCGCCGGTGGTGCGGGTAGCTGTGCAGCAGCACCAGGTCGGTGCCGAGACCGGCGGTGGCGGTGGCGAATCCCGCCAGCCGCATCGGATCGGCGGCGCCCAGATGGAGTTGCAGCGGCAGACCGCAGGCGACGGCGCTCCACAGCAGATGGCCCAGCAGTACGGGGTCGGCGGGCGGACCGCAGCCGGTGCGCCGGTCCGCCGCGCCGCTGCGCGCCGCGCGCCGGTCCGCCTCCCGGCCGGCGAGCCACCGGCCGGCCGCGGTGCGCACCTCCCCGGGGCCGGGTGGTCCCGGATTCCGCTCCGTGCCGTGGCGTGCGCCGGCCACCGAAGTAAAGGCGACGGCGGAGGCGGCAGCCGCGTGGACGGCCTCGCCGAGGTTCACGAGGAAGGTGTCGACGGTGCCGGAGGTGTCGGCGACCTGCTCGGCCAGCACGTCCAGCCGGACGATCTCCCGGGCCCCCGCGCCGGCCGCCGAGGCGACCTCGGCGGGACCCGTGAGGTCTCCGGGGAGCCCGGTGTCGACGAGATACGTGGAGACACCTGTGGCGCGCAACAGGCGGCGGGTGGTCTCCACGACGCCCAGCTCCCTGCGCCTCGCGAGGTAACGCGCGGGCGCGCAGTGCGCTTCCAGGTCCAGCAGGGGCGGGCACCAGCGGCGTACCGCGAAGCCGGTCTGGGTGTCGAAGAAGGTGGTGCCCGGGGCGGGCCCGGATCCGGCCGTTGACAGCTGGGCCTCGAAGGTGGCGAGGCCCAGCTCGGCGCGGAGCACCCCGTGGCAGTGCTGATCGACCAGGTCCGCCACGGGCAGTGTGTCGGTCATCCGGGACTCCCTGCGATGGCGTGCGTATGCACGGCCTAACGGGTGAGCCCCGTGTCAGGTGTTGCCCGTGTGCTGTCCCGAACGGCTCAGCGGTTGTTGGAGGGTCCGCCGAGCTGGATACCGGCCATCCGGGTCCACTCGTACGGTCCGGTGCTGACCTTGGCGGCGAAGTCGCCGTCGAAGCTCTCGTGCATCGTGATCCCGGACTTCCGCGCCGCACTGTCGGCCACCGCGTACGAGGGTGCGACGAGGTCGCCCCAGCCGCCGTCCTGGCCGACGAGGACGATGCGGGTGCCCGACTGCCCTATGTGGGCGAGGTGGCCCTCGGCGCCGCCGTGCTCCTTGGCGAACGCGCCGATCTGCTTGGCCAGCTTCGCCGCCCTGCGCTCCGCGCGGGCCGCCTGCTTGCTCTCCACCTGCTGGGTCTCTGCCGTCTCTGCCATGCCAAGGATGCTACCGAGGGGTAGATCGACTGGCGACGGGCGGGCCACGTGGCCTGTGCCACGTGACCCGCCCGTCGGCGGAAGTTGATGCGCGAGTTACCGCAGGAAGGGGTCCACCGCGACAGCGACGAAGAGCAGCGAGACATAGGTGATGGACCAGTGGAACAGCCGCATCTCCTTGAGCTTCGCGCCCGTCACCCCGGACTTGGCCCGGTTCTGCAGGCCGTGCGCCTCCCAGAGCCAGAACCCGCCGGTCACCAGGGCCACCGCCGTATAGAACCAGCCGGTGTAGCCGAGCGGGGTCAGCAGCAGCGACACCGCCACCATCACCCAGCTGTAGATGACGATCTGGCGGGCGACCACCTGATTGCTGGCGATCACCGGAAGCATCGGAACGCCGACCCGGGCGTAGTCGTCCTTCACCTTCATCGAAAGCGGCCAGTAATGCGGCGGCGTCCAGAAGAAGATGACGGCGAAGAGAATGACCGCTGCCCACGAGAGCGAATTGGTCACGGCCGACCAGCCGATGAGGACGGGCATGCAGCCGGCGATTCCGCCCCAGACGATGTTCTGCGAGGTACGGCGCTTCAGCAGCATCGTGTAGACGACGACGTAGAAGAGCAGTGCGCCGAGAGCGAGGGCCGCGGAGAGCCAGTTGACGAGCAGCCCGAACCAGACGGTGGAAATCACCGCGAGCGAGATGCCGAATACCAGGCACTCGACCGGGCTCACCATGCCGGTGACCAGCGGGCGCTGCGACGTACGGTCCATCAGCGCGTCGATATCACGGTCGATGTACATGTTCAGCGCGTTGGCACCGCCCGCGGAGAGATATCCGCCGATGGTGGTAGTGAGTACGAGCCACAGGTCTGGAACACCTTGAGCGGCCAGGAACATCACCGGAACGGTGGTGATGAGCAACAGCTCGATGATTCGTGGCTTCGTAAGCGCCACGAATGCCTTGATGCGGGCCCCGAACGGGCGATGGCCCCCTGGGCTCGGAGTCAAGGCGACCCCTGCGGGTCGGGACTCGACGGCCGTCACGCACACCCCTGACAGAGAAATCCCAGCAAGCTCCGGGAGTGAAGGCCCGGTAAAGACTTGCGCGAACCAGACCATCGTAGACGTTGCGGATACGCCGCCCTTCGCGGGGGTGGGCTCGTGTTGAGGTGGCGTGGCAATGAACGGGCGCCGTCCGTCGAGAGGCGAAGTCCGCAGGTCGCCGTCACCCTGGAAAGTGCTCCGAAGGAGCGTGTCCGTCGGGGGTAGGCTCGACATCGCCCGGTGCGGTATCAGCCACCGGTTTACGACAGTGGAGAGGAGCCCTGACTCAGGGTGAGCACCAAGCCGACCACCACAGACCTCCAGTGGACCGAATTGGACCAGCGGGCCGTGGACACTGTCCGCGTCCTCGCCGCGGACGCCGTACAGAAGGTCGGAAACGGCCACCCGGGTACGGCGATGAGCCTGGCTCCCGCCGCGTACACCCTCTTCCAGAAGGTGATGCGGCACGACCCCGCCGACCCGGAGTGGGTCGGCCGTGACCGGTTCGTGCTCTCCGCGGGCCACTCCAGCCTGACCCTCTACATCCAGCTCTACCTGGCCGGTTACGGCCTGGAGCTCGACGACCTGAAGGCCTTCCGTACCTGGGGCTCCAAGACCCCGGGCCACCCGGAGTACGGCCACACGACGGGCGTCGAGACGACGACCGGGCCGCTCGGCCAGGGTGTCGCGAACGCTGTCGGTATGGCCATGGCCGCCCGCTACGAGCGCGGTCTGTTCGACCCGGAGGCGGCCCCCGGCACCTCCCCGTTCGACCACAACGTCTGGGTGATCGCCGGTGACGGCTGTCTCCAGGAGGGCATCTCCGCCGAGGCGTCCTCGCTGGCCGGGCACCAGAAGCTCGGCAACCTCGTCATGCTGTGGGACGACAACCACATCTCGATCGAGGGCGACACGGAGACCGCGGTCTCCGAGGACACCCTGAAGCGTTACGAGGCGTACGGCTGGCACGTCCAGCGTGTCGAGCAGCTGCCCAGCGGCGACCTCGACCCGGCGGGCCTGTACAAGGCGCTCCAGGCGGCCAAGGCCGAGACGGATCGCCCGTCGTTCATCGCGGCCCGCTCGATCATCGCCTGGCCCGCCCCGAACGCCCAGGACACCGAGGCCGCGCACGGCTCGGCGCTCGGCGACGACGAGGTCGCGGCCACCAAGCGCGTGCTCGGCTTCGACCCCGGGAAGAGCTTCGAGGTCTCCGACGAGGTCATCGGGCACACGCGTGAGGCGCTGGACCGCGGCCGTGAGGTCAAGGCCGAGTGGGAGAAGTCCCTCGCCGCGTGGCGTACCGCCAACCCGGAGCGCGCCGCCGAGTTCGACCGGATCTCCGCGGGTGAGCTGCCCACGGGCTGGGAAGAGAAGCTTCCGGTGTTCGAGCCCGGCAAGGGTGTCGCCACCCGCGCCGCCTCCGGCAAGGTCCTCCAGGCCCTGGGTGACGTCATCCCCGAGCTGTGGGGCGGCTCCGCCGACCTGGCCGGTTCGAACAACACGACGATCGACAAGACGTCGTCGTTCCTCCCCGCGGGCAACCCGCTGCCCGAGGCGGACCCGTACGGCCGCACGATCCACTTCGGTATCCGCGAGCACGCGATGGCCGCCGCCATGAACGGCATCGCGCTGCACGGCCACACCCGTATCTACGGCGGCACCTTCCTGGTGTTCTCCGACTACATGCGCAACGCGGTGCGCCTGTCCGCGCTGATGCACCTTCCGGTGACGTACGTGTGGACGCACGACTCGATCGGTCTCGGCGAGGACGGCCCGACCCACCAGCCGGTGGAGCACCTGGCCTCGCTGCGCGCGATCCCGGGCCTGAACGTCGTACGCCCGGCCGACGCGAACGAGACCACCATCGCCTGGCGCGAGATCCTGCGCCGCTACACCAAGGTGTTCGGCAAGGGTGCCCCGCACGGTCTGGCGCTGACCCGGCAGGGCGTGCCGACGTACGAGGCGAACGAGGACGCCGCCAAGGGCGGTTACGTGCTCTTCGACGCCGAGGGCGGTGAGCCCCAGGTCGTGCTGATCGGTACGGGCTCCGAGGTCCACCTCGCGGTCGAGGCGCGCGAGCAGCTCCAGGCCGCCGGTGTGCCGACGCGTGTCGTGTCGATGCCGTGCGTCGAGTGGTTCGAGGAGCAGGACCAGGCGTACAAGGACAGCGTTCTGCCGCCGTCCGTGAAGGCCCGCGTCGCCGTCGAGGCGGGCATCGGCCTGACCTGGCACCGGTACGTCGGTGACGCCGGCCGGATCGTCTCGCTGGAGCACTTCGGTGCCTCCGCGGACGCGAAGGTCCTCTTCCGCGAGTTCGGCTTCACCGCCGAGCACGTGGCTGCCGCCGCCCGGGAATCTCTGTCCGCCGCCGCACGCTGACGCCGGTATACGACTAGTAGGAGATGCATTTCCCATGACAGACGCACTCAAGCGCCTCTCCGACGAGGGCGTGGCGATCTGGCTCGACGACCTGTCGCGCACGCGGATCACTTCGGGCAACCTCGCCGAGCTGATCGACCAGAGCCACGTGGTCGGTGTCACCACCAACCCGTCGATCTTCCAGAAGGCGATCTCGCAGGGCCACGGTTACGACCAGCAGCTCACGGACCTCGCCGCCCGCAAGGTCACCGTCGACGAGGCCATCCGCATGATCACGACGGTCGACGTCCGCGACGCCGCCGACATCCTGCGGCCGGTCTTCGACGCGACGGGCGGCCAGGACGGCCGGGTCTCCATCGAGGTGGACCCGCGCCTGGCCCACAACACGGTGGCCACGATCGCCGAGGCCAAGCAGCTGGCCTGGCTGGTGGACCGGCCGAACACGCTCATCAAGATCCCGGCGACGAAGGCCGGCCTGCCGGCGATCACCGAGGTCATCGGCAAGGGCATCAGCGTCAACGTGACCCTGATCTTCTCGCTGGAGCGCTACCGCGAGGTGATGGACGCGTACCTGGCGGGCCTGGAGAAGGCGCGGGCCGCCGGCCTGGACCTCTCCAAGATCCACTCGGTCGCCTCGTTCTTCGTGTCCCGCGTGGACACCGAGATCGACAAGCGTCTCGACGCGATCGGCACCGACGAGGCGAAGTCCGCCAAGGGCAAGTCCGCCCTCGCCAACGCACGCCTGGCCTACGAGGCGTACGAAGAGGTCTTCGCGGGCGACCGCTGGGCCGCGCTGGACAAGGCGCAGGCCAACAAGCAGCGTCCGCTGTGGGCCTCCACCGGCGTGAAGGACCCGTCCCTCAAGGACACCCTGTACGTCGACGAGCTCGTCGCCCCGAACACGGTCAACACCATGCCCGAGGCCACGCTCGACGCCGTCGCCGACCACGGCGAGATCACCGGCAACACCATCGCGGGCAGCTACGACCGGTCTCGTGCCGACCTCGACGCGATCAAGAAGCTCGGGGTCAGCTACGACGACGTCGTCCAGCTGCTCGAGGACGAGGGCGTCGAGAAGTTCGAGGCGTCCTGGATCGACCTGCTCAACTCCACCGAGGCGGAACTCAAGCGCCTCGCCCCTTCGGAGGGCTGACCACCTTGTCTGGTGTTCCCGGAGCCAACCCGCTTCGTGACGCCCAGGACCGACGGCTCCCGCGTATCGCGGGGCCGTCGGGCCTGGTCATCTTTGGCGTCACGGGCGATTTGTCCCGTAAAAAGCTGATGCCCGCTGTCTATGACCTGGCCAATCGCGGCCTGCTGCCGCCGGGCTTCTCGCTCATCGGCTTCGCACGCCGCGAGTGGCAGAACGAGGACTTCGCGCAAGAGGTCCACGACGCCGTGAAGCAGCACGCCCGTACGCCGTTCCGTGAAGAGGTCTGGCAGCAGCTCATCCAGGGGATGCGCTTCGTCCAGGGCAACTTCGACGACGACGACGCGTTCGAGACCCTGAAGGAGACCATTCAGGAGCTCGACAAGGCACAGGGCACGGGCGGCAACTTCGCCTTCTACCTGTCCGTGCCGCCGAAGTTCTTCCCCCAGGTCGTCCAGCAGCTCAAGAAGCACGGGCTGGCCGACCAGAAGGAAGGCTCCTGGCGGCGTGCCGTCATCGAGAAGCCGTTCGGCCACGACCTCACCAGCGCGCAGGAGCTCAACCAGCTCGTGCACGATGTGTTCCCGCCCAACGAGGTCTTCCGGATCGACCACTACCTGGGCAAGGAGACCGTCCAGAACATCCTGGCGCTCCGCTTCGCCAACACGATGTTCGAGCCGATCTGGAACCGGTCCTACGTCGACCATGTCCAGATCACGATGGCCGAGGACATCGGCATCGGCGGCCGGGCCGGTTACTACGACGGCATCGGCGCGGCCCGTGACGTCATCCAGAACCACCTGCTCCAGCTGCTGGCGCTGACGGCGATGGAGGAGCCCGGCTCCTTCCACCCGAAGGCCCTGGTCGCCGAGAAGCTCAAGGTGCTCACGGCGGTGGAGCTGCCGGAGGACCTGGGCAAGCACACCGTGCGCGGCCAGTACGCCCACGCCTGGCAGGGCGGCGAGGAGAACCTCGGCTATCTGGAGGAGGAAGGCATCGACCCCAAGTCGACGACCGACACCTTCGCCGCGATCAAGCTGACGATCAACAACCGCCGCTGGGCGGGCGTCCCGTTCTACCTCCGTACCGGAAAGCGGCTCGGCCGCCGGGTCACGGAGATCGCGGTCGTCTTCAAGCGCGCCCCGTATCTGCCCTTCGAGTCCGGGGCGACCGAGGAGCTGGGCGGCAACGCCCTGGTCATCCGGGTCCAGCCGGACGAGGGTGTGACCGTGCGGTTCGGTTCGAAGGTGCCCGGCACCTCGATGGAGGTCCGGGACGTCACGATGGACTTCGCGTACGGCGAGTCCTTCACGGAGTCCAGCCCGGAGGCGTACGAGCGGCTCATCCTCGATGTGCTGCTCGGCGACGCCAACCTCTTCCCCCGCCACCAGGAGGTCGAACTCTCCTGGAACATCCTCGACCCGATCGAGGAGTACTGGGACAAGCACGGCAAGCCCGCGCAGTACAAGGCCGGTACCTGGGGTCCGGCCGAGGCGGACGAGATGCTCGCACGCGACGGACGGAGCTGGCGCCGGCCATGAAGATCGATCTCACGGAAACCACGTCCAGCAAGATCAATCAGGCGCTCGTGTCGGCCCGCCGTGCCATCGGCACGCCGGCCATCGGCATGGTGCTGACCCTGGTCATCGTCACCGACGAGGAGAACGCGTACGACGCCCTCAAGGCGGCGGGCGACTCCTCCCGCGAGCACCCCTCGCGGATCATCGCGGTGATCAAGCGGGTCAGCCGTTCACCGCGCAGCCGGCGTGACGCACGGCTCGACGCCGAGGTACGGGTCGGTTCCGACTCGGGCACCGGCGAGACCGTCGTCCTGCGGCTGCACGGCGAACTGGCCAACCACGCCCAGTCGGTGGTCCTGCCGCTGCTGCTGCCGGACGCACCGGTCGTGGTGTGGTGGCCGCAGGACGCGCCCGCCGACCCGGCGAAGGACCCGCTGGGCGCGCTGGCCCAGCGCCGGATCACGGACGCCTACTCGGCGGCCCGGCCGCTCGACGAACTCGCCGTGCGCGCCAGGACGTACAACCCGGGCGACACCGACCTGGCCTGGACCCGCATCACGCCGTGGCGTTCGATGCTGGCCGCCGCGCTCGACCAGCAGGTGGCCGAGGTCGTGGCCGCCACGGTCGAGGGCGAATCGGACAACCCGAGCTGTGAGCTGCTCGCCATGTGGCTCGCGGACCGGCTCGGCGTCCCGGTGGAGCGGACGCAGTCCTCGGGCCCCGGTCTGACGGCCGTCCGCATGGAGACGAAGAACGGCACCATCACGCTGCACCGGCCTGACGGTTCACTGGCCACGCTCTCCATGCAGGGCCAGCCGGACCGCGGAGTGGCACTGAAGCGGCGGGAGACCGCCGAACTCCTCGCGGAGGAACTGCGGCGCCTCGACCCGGACAACACCTACGCGTCGGCGGTGAAGTTCGGCCTGGAGAGGCTCGGCGGCCAGGGGACGAAGCCGGCCGCTGCCGAGGAGAATTCCGAGGCGGCCACGCCCACCCCCACCGCGACGGCCACGGCAGCGGCGGCCAAGAAGGCCGCTGCCAAGAAGGCGGCGTCGAAGTGAGCACTCCCCAACTGGTCGTGCACCGCGACAAGGAGCTGATGGCGCAGGCCGCGGCTGCCCGGCTGATCACGAAGATCGTGGACGCCCAGGCCGCACGCGGTTACGCCTCGGTGGTGCTGACCGGCGGGCGCAACGGCAACGGCCTGCTGGCCGCGCTCGCCGCCACGCCCGCACGGGACGCGATCGACTGGTCGCGGCTCGACCTGTGGTGGGGCGACGAGCGTTTCCTGCCCGAGGGCGATCCGGAGCGCAATGTCACGCAGGCCCGCAAGGCTCTGCTCGACTCGGTGGAGCTGGACCCGTCCCGGGTGCACGCGATGCCCGCTTCGGACGGCCCGTACGGCGACGACGCGGATGCGGCGGCAGCGGGGTACGCGGCCGAGCTCGCCGCGGCCTCCGGTCCGGAGAACCACGGCCCCGTACCGACGTTCGACGTGCTGATGCTGGGCGTCGGCCCGGACACGCATGTCGCGTCGCTCTTCCCGGAGTTGCCCGCGGTACGGGAGACCGAGCGCACCGTCGTCGGAGTGCACGGCGCGCCCAAGCCGCCGCCGACCCGTGTCTCGCTCACGCTGCCCGCCATCCGGGCGGCGCGCGAGGTGTGGCTGCTGGCGGCGGGCGAGGACAAGGCGGAGGCCGCGGCCATCGCCCTGTCGGGCGCCGGGGAGATCCAGGCCCCGGCGGCGGGGGCGTACGGGCGCAGCCGCACCCTGTGGCTGCTGGACGCGGCGGCGGCCTCGCAGCTGCCGCGCGCGCTCTACCCGCCGGCCTCTCCCTGAGAGGTCGTCAGCAAGGCTGTACGGAGGCCCGGTTCGCTCTCAGGAGCGGGCCGGGCCTCTGTCGTGAAAGGCTTCGGCCCATGGTGCGTATCGGAACTGTGGTGATGGGTGCGTCGGACGTACGGCGTGCGGCGTCGTTCTGGAAGGCGGCGCTGGAGTACGTCGAGCGCGAACCGCCGACGGACGACTGGGTGGTGCTGGTCCCGGCACAGGGTCAGGAGCACGGTGCCGGGCTGGCCCTGGGGCGGAGCGAGTCGCCGGTGCAGGAGGTTCCCCGGGTCCATCTCGACCTGTACACCGACGAGCAGGACGCCGAGGTGGACCGGCTGCTCGCGCTCGGCGCGGTCCGGGTGGCCTGGGAGCTGTACCCGCCGGACCCGGATTTCGTGGTGCTCGCCGACACGGAGGGCAACCGTTTCTGCGTCATCGACACGACGCACGGTCAGGTCTAGAGGGTTCACGCTCCAGGAACGGCTCCAGCAGGCCCGGGACGGCGCCGGAGGCGAAGTCGAGGCCCTCGGAGGCATCCGTGTCGTACGCCGTGTACGCGCCCGATCCGGCGGCCGTCGTGGCGGTGATGTCCAGGAGCCCGGCCCGCCGCTGGAAGTAGGACTGCTTCACGGTCCAGCCGATCACTCCGGCGCGCTCCAGCGCGGCCGTGGAGCGCCGCACCGTACCGGAGCGGGTCACCAGGTAGTCGCCGCCGACGGCGTGCCCCAGGGCGCGGTACGCGTCCAGGGCGAGGAGGACCGCGAGGGGCAGGAACACCACCGCGCAGGCCAGCGCGATCCAGAGCAGGACGGGCGTCAGCAGGGCGCCGAGGAGGGACAGGACGGCCACGGGGCCCAGCACGGACCAGAGGGCCCAGCCCAGCCTTCGGCGGCGGGCGGCGCGCGGGTGGCCGGTCAGAGCGGCTCCCGTGGGGGTCTTCGCCTCGCGCAGGACATCGGCGGCGACGCTGTCGGCGAGCTCGCGGGGCACGGCGGGCAGCAGGGTGTTGTGGTCCCCGTGCTGTTCCTTGTCGTCCTTGGCGAGACCCGTCGTGATCGCGTCCAGCCGGGCGGCGCCCATCAGACGGACCCCGAGCGGCTCGACGAGGTCCACCCCGCGCAGCCGCCGTTCCTCGATGGAGACCGACCGGGAGGTGAAGAGCCCGCGCCGGACCCGCAGGGTGCCGCCCGGTTCTCGCTCCAGCCGGTAGCTCCACCACATCTCGACCCAGAGTCCGAGCGCGCCGACGACGCCCGCGGTCACCGCCGCGACGACCAGGACGAGGACCGTCCAGAGCACCGGGGTGCCGCGGAACAGGTCGCCGATCCAGGCGATCACCTGGCCCTGCGCCCCGACCCACTCGCTGACCTGCATCACGGCCCCGGCCGCCGCGCCGCCCAGCATGGGGGCGACGAAGGACACCGGCGCGTACCGGATCCACCGGAGGTTCAGCCCGATCAGCTCGCCCTCGCGGTGACTCCCCGCCGGAGCGTCGGCCGCGCGTTCCAGGAGCAGCAGGCGCAGCCGCTCGCCCTCGGCGCGGGTGACCGGGTCGAGTTCAAGCGTCGAGTCGTTGCCGGCGTGCTCCCCGGTGCCGATCCGGACCGTGACGAGGCCGAGGAGGCGCAGCAGCGGGCGTGCGGTGAGGTCGACGCTGCGGATCCGTTCCCGGGCCAGCGAACGCTCCTTCACCAGCAGGAGGCCGGTGTGCAGTTCGACGCGTTCGGCGCCGACGCGGTAGCGGGTGCGGCGCCAGCGTACGTAGTCGGTGCCTGCCGAGCCGCCGGTGAGGACGACGACGGCGGCCGGTACCCAGAGCAGGGCGCTGCCGGTCCCGAAGCGTCCGGAGAGTGCGAGGCCGACCGGTACGGCAGCGCCCAGCAGTACCCCCGCCGTGACGAGTGCGGTGACCAGGACCGTACGCCGGTCGAGGGGCAGCCAGTCGTCGGCGGGGGTGCTCATGTGGCGTCCCCGGGGGTGTCCTGCGTGATCCGGGTCAGCCGTTCGGCCAGCTCAGCCGCCACCTCGTGGTCGAGGCCCTCGATCCGCACGGCGCCCCTGGCGGAGGCGGTCGTGACGGTGACCGTGGCGAGTCTCCAGAGCTGTTCCAGGGGGCCGCGCACGGTGTCCACGGTCTGGATCCGGGACATGGGCGCGATCCGCCACTCCTGCCGGAAGACGCCGGTGCGGACGTAGACGGCCTCGTCGGTGACCTCCCAGCGGTGCGTACGGAACCACCAGAGGGGGAAGAGGACGGCGCAGGCCAGTCCGACGGCCGCCAGGACCGCGGCGGACATCAGCAGCCAGAACCGGGCGGACCCGATGAACGCGCCCAGCAGGCCCAGCACCAGCACGGGCACCGCGGTCAGCAGCAGCCACTGGGCCCGCCACCAGCCGACGGCCCTGCGGTCCAGCGTGTTGCGCGGTGGCCGCAGCCGTACCGTCCCCTCCCCCGTCACCATGGAGCTCAGCGTCCCCGCAGCGAGCGGTAGGCGGCGACGAGCGCGGCGGTGGAGCTGTCGAGCTCCTCGCCACCGGTGCCCTCGGTCAGGACGGGCTCGATCCTCTTGGCGAGGACCTTGCCGAGCTCGACGCCCCACTGGTCGAAGGAGTCGATGTTCCAGACGGCGCCCTGGACGAAGACCTTGTGCTCGTACAGCGCGATGAGCTGGCCGAGCACCGACGGGGTCAGCCTGTCGGCGAGGATCGTCGTCGTCGGGTGGTTGCCGCGGAACGTCTTGTGCGGCACCAGTTCCTCGGGGACACCCTCCGCGCGGACCTCGTCGGCCGTCTTGCCGAAGGCCAGCGCCTGGGTCTGGGCGAAGAAGTTGGCCATCAGCAGGTCGTGCTGGGCGGCCAGACCGGGCAGCAGGTCCTCGACCGGCTCGGCGAAGCCGATGAAGTCGGCGGGGATGAACTTCGTACCCTGGTGGAGCAACTGGAAGTAGGCGTGCTGACCGTTGGTCCCGGGCGTGCCCCAGACGACCGGTCCGGTCTGCCACTGGACCGGATTGCCTTCCCGGTCCACGGACTTGCCGTTGGACTCCATGTCCAGCTGCTGCAAGTACGCGGTGAACTTGGACAGATAGTGGCTGTAGGGCAGCACGGCATGCGCCTGGGCGTCGAAGAACGCGCCGTACCAGACGCCCAGCAGACCGAGCAGCAGCGGGACGTTGTCCTCGGCGGGGGCGGTGCGGAAGTGCTCGTCGACGAGGTGGAAGCCGTCGAGCATCTCGCGGAACCGCTCCGGACCGATGGCGATCATCAGCGAGAGGCCGATCGCCGAGTCGTACGAGTAACGGCCGCCGACCCAGTCCCAGAACTCGAACATGTTGTCCGTGTCGATACCGAAGTCCGCGACCTTGCCGGCGTTGGTCGACAGCGCCACGAAGTGCTTGGCGACGGCTTCCTGACCGGTCCTCAGACCGGTGAGCAGCCAGTCGCGGGCCGAGGTGGCGTTGGTGATGGTCTCGATCGTGGTGAACGTCTTCGAGGCGATGACGAACAGCGTCTCGGCCGGGTCCAGGCCCTGCAGCGCCTCGTGGAGGTCGGCTCCGTCGACGTTCGACACGAAGCGGAAGGTGAGCGAGCGGTCCGTGAAGGAGCGCAGCGCCTCGTACGCCATGGCGGGACCGAGGTCGGAACCGCCGATGCCGATGTTCACCACGTTCTTGATCGGCCTGCCGGTGGAACCGGTCCACTCCCCCGACCTGACACGGTCGGAGAAGGCCGCCATCCTGTCCAGGACGGCGTGCACGGCGGGCACGATGTTCTCGCCGTGCCCGCCGTCGCCCCCGATCACAGCCTCGCGCGGGGCGCGGAGCGCGGTGTGCAGGACGGCGCGGTCCTCGGTGGTGTTGATCTTCTCGCCGCGGAACATCGCGTCCCGCAGCTCCTCCACACCGGTGGCGGCGGCGAGCTCGCGCAGCAGGCGGAGCGTCTCGTCGGTGACCAGGTTCTTGGAGTAGTCGATGCCGAGGCCGCCCACCCGGAGGGTGAATTCGGTTCCGCGGTCCGGTGACTCGGCGAACAGCTGTCGCAGCTGGGTCCCGCCGAGTTCCTCACGGTGCTTGGCGAGAGCCGTCCACTCGGGTGTCTGATTGAGCTTCGTTCGGCTTTGTGCGTTCATCCCGGGTATCAGCCCACTTCTTCTCGTACCTGCGCATGCCCCGCTGCCCCTCCAACCTAATTGATCGGAAGGGTGTGCGGTGCGAGGGCGGGATGCGGCACGGGAAAAGCAGTCCGGCCGGACACCCCTGGGGTGTCCGGCCGGTGAACAACTTCTAGATCTCGCCGCGGAGTTTCGCGAGTGCTTCGGCAAGAATGGCCTCGCCGTCCGCGTCGCTGCGCCGCTCACGTACGTACGCGAGATGCGTCTTGTACGGCTCGGTGCGCGGCGGGTCGGGCGGGCTGTCCCGGTCCTGGCCGGCCGGGAAGCCGCAGCGCGGGCAGTCCCATGTCTCCGGTACCTGCGCGTCATGGGCGAAGCTCGGCTGCGTCTCGTGCCCGTTCGAGCACCAGAAGGAGATGCGGAGGCGCGGTGCGGACTCGCCCCGCTCGGCCTCTCCCATCGGCCCCGCTCCGACCCGGCTTCCCCGGATCGCGTTGCCACTTGCCACGGTCGTAACTCCCTGCGTGATGGTGCTCGAAGATGCCCCAGTCTACGTAAGGCCCAACGCGCGTCCAGTGATTGGAGTTACTTCACCGGGAATCGCGAACGCCGGGTCAGTTGTCCAGCTTCATCAGCAGACCAAGTACGACAATGCATGCGAACCACGCCAGACCGACCACCACGGTGATGCGGTCGAGGTTGCGCTCGGCGACTGAGGAGCCACCGACGGACGACTGCATACCGCCACCGAACATGTCGGAGAGGCCGCCGCCCTTTCCCTTGTGCATCAGCACCAGCAGCATCAGCAGCAGGCTGAAGACGATCAGGGCGATCGAGAACCCCATAATCACGGCTGGTCCCTACTTTCCGGAATTCCCTTGGACTGCACATACGGACAACGGGGGCCGGAGGGGTACCCCCCTCGGCCCCCGCTAGGGTACGACGGATCCGCGCTACCGCATACTCACTGGTCGCGGAAGCGGACGATCTTGACGAACTCCTCGGCGTCCAGCGCCGCGCCTCCGACCAGTGCGCCGTCCACGTCGGGCTGCGCCATGATGGCCGCGACGTTGCCGGACTTCACGGAGCCGCCGTACTGGATACGGACGGCGTCGGCCAGCTCCTGGGAGTACAGCTCGGCCAGCCGGCCACGGATCGCCGCGCAGACCTCCTGGGCGTCCTCGGGCGTGGCGACCTCGCCGGTCCCGATGGCCCAGACCGGCTCGTAGGCGATCACGATGGATTCGGCCTGCTCGGCGGGGATGTCCTTGAGGGCTCCGTCGAGCTGCGCGAGGGTGTAGGAGACCTGGTCACCGGCCTTGCGGATGTCCAGGCCCTCACCGACGCAGAGGATCGGGGTCAGGCCGTGCTTGTACGCGGCCTTCACCTTGGCGTTGCAGATCTCGTCGTTCTCGCCGTGGTACTGACGGCGCTCGCTGTGGCCGACGGCCACGTACGTGCACTTCAGCTTGGCGAGCATGGAGCCGGAGATCTCGCCGGTGTACGCACCGGATTCGTGCGCCGAGATGTCCTGGGCGCCGTACTTGATCTTCAGCTTGTCGCCGTCCACCAGCGTCTGCACGGAGCGCAGGTCGGTGAAGGGCGGCAGGACGGCGACCTCTACGGCGTCGTAGTCCTTGTCGGCCAGGCCGAAGGCGAGCTTCTGGGTCTGGGCGATGGCCTCGAGGTGGTTGAGGTTCATCTTCCAGTTGCCCGCCATCAGCGGGGTGCGGGTGCTCATAAAGGTTCAGTCCTCCAGTGCGGCGAGGCCGGGAAGCGTCTTGCCCTCGAGGTATTCGAGGCTGGCGCCGCCACCGGTCGAGATATGGCCGAAAGCATTCTCGTCGAAGCCCAGGATGCGTACGGCGGCGGCACTGTCCCCGCCACCGACGACGCTGAAGGCCGAGGAGTCGACGAGGGCCTGGGCGACGGCCCTGGTGCCCTCGGCGTAGTCGGGGTGCTCGAAGACGCCCATGGGCCCGTTCCAGAAGACCGTGGCGGCGTCGGCGAGCTTCGACGCGTACAGCGCGTTGGTCTCCGGTCCGTTGTCCAGGCCCATCGCACCGGCCGGGATGGCGTCCGCGGCAACGGTCGCCGGGTTGCTCGGGGCCTTGGTCTTCAGGTCCGGGAACTGCTCGGAGACGACGACGTCGACGGGGAGCACGAACTCCACGCCCTTCTCCTCGGCCCGCTTCAGGTACTGCAGCACCGCCGGGATCTGGTCCTCCTGCAGGAGGGAGCTGCCGACCTCGTGGCCCTGGGCCTTGAGGAAGGTGTACGCCATGCCGCCGCCGATGAGGATGCGGTCGGCCTTCTCCAGCAGGTGGTCGATGACGCCGAGCTTGTCGGAGACCTTGGAGCCGCCGAGCACGACGGCGTACGGACGCTCGACGTTCTCGGTGAGCTTCTTCAGGACGCCGACCTCGGTGGCGATCAGGTCGCCGGCCGCGTGCGGCAGCCGGGCCGGGAGGTCGAAGACCGAGGCGTGCTTGCGGTGGACGGCACCGAAGCCGTCGCCCACGTACACATCGGCAAGCTCGGCAAGCTGGTCGGCGAACGCGCCGCGCTCGGCGTCGTCCTTCGAGGTCTCGCCCGCGTTGAAGCGGAGGTTCTCGATGACGGCGACCTGGCCGTCGGTGAGAGCGGCGGCCGTGGCACGGGCGGAGTCGCCGACCGTGTCCGTCGCGAAGGCGACGTCGGTTCCGAGCAGCTCACCGAGGCGCGCGGCTGCGGGCGCGAGCGAGAACGCCGGGTCGGGTGCGCCCTTGGGGCGGCCGAGGTGCGAGGCCACGACGACGCGCGCGCCGGCTGCGGCGAGTTTGGCGACCGTGGGTGCGACGGCGCGGATGCGGCCGTCGTCCGTGATCGTGGTGCCGTCGAGCGGCACGTTGAGGTCGGCGCGGACGAATACCCGCTTGCCCGCGACCCCTTCGGTGAGAAGTTCGTCGATCGTCTTCATCTTGTTTCCGGATACTCCTTGGAAGGACGAGAGAGCATGCAACGGGGCTCGAACGGCGCTACGTTGCGCCGTCCGAGCCCCACGCTCACATCGAGTTGCCTGCCGCTCCGAGGATCAGAGCTGGCCGCCGACGAAGACGGTCAGGTCGACGAGACGGTTGGAGTAACCCCACTCGTTGTCGTACCAGCCGAGGATCTTCACCGTCTTGCCTTCCTGAACCATCGTCATGGACGAGTCGAAGGTGCAGGACGCCGGGTCACCGACGATGTCCGAGGATACGATCGGGTCCTCGGTGTACGCGAGGTACCCCTTGAGGTCGCCGTCGTCGGACGCCTTCTTGAACGCGGCGTTGACCTCGTCCTTGGTGACCTCGCGCGACAGCTCGACGACCAGGTCGGTGGCCGAACCGGTCGGGACCGGCACGCGCATCGCGATGCCGTCGAGCTTGCCCTTGAGCTGCGGCAGGACCAGAGCGGTGGCCTTGGCGGCTCCGGTCGTGGTCGGGATGATGTTCTCGGCGGCGGCGCGGGCGCGGCGCAGGTCCGAGTGCGGGAAGTCCAGGATGCGCTGATCGTTCGTGTAGGCGTGGACCGTCGTCATCAGGCCCTTGACGATGCCGAAGTTCTCGTCGAGAACCTTGGCCATCGGCGCCACGCAGTTGGTGGTGCAGGAGGCGTTGGAGATGACGTGGTCGTTGGCCGCGTCGTACTTCTCCTGGTTGACGCCCATGACGATGGTGATGTCCTCGTCCTTGGCCGGAGCCGAGATGAGGACCTTCTTGGCGCCACCGGCGATGTGCTTCTCGGCGTCGGCCTTCTTCGTGAAGATGCCGGTCGACTCGATCACGATGTCGACGCCCAGGTCGCCCCAGGGCAGGTCGGAGGGGTTGCGCTCGGAGAGCACCTTGATGGTGTGACCATCGACGGTGATGGTGTCGGCGGTGTGGCTCACCTCAGCCTTGAGACGACCCAGAATGGTGTCGTACTTCAGCAGGTGGGCAGTGGTCGCAGTGTCACCCAGGTCGTTGACAGCCACGATCTCGATGTCCGCACCCTGCTCCAGCAGCGCGCGGAAGTAGTTACGTCCGATGCGGCCAAAGCCGTTGATGCCTACGCGGATCGTCACGAACCGATCTCCTCGTATAGGTACGCCGGTTTTCGACGCCGGCGAGTTGTATAGGGATGTCCCCGACCGCCTCCGACCCTACCTCTCCAAGGGCCCCGGAGTGACATCGTGCGGGGCCGGGCGCGGCCGGGAAGTCCGTACTCCCCAGTAGGAGTCAGGGCCTCCGCTCCCCCCGTACATGCCGCTGCCGACGCACCCTTTACGGGGCGCCGGCAGCGGCATGTACGGGGGGAGGCGAGCCGGTCAGCCGACGAGGCCGTCGGCCAGCTCCTCGCTCAGGGTGGATTCCGTCCCCGGGATGCCCAGGTCCTGGGCCCGCTTGTCGGCCATGGCCAGCAGGCGGCGGATACGGCCCGCGACGGCGTCCTTGGTCAGCGGCGGCTCGGCCAGCGCGCCCAGCTCCTCCAGGGACGCCTGCTTGTGCTCCATGCGCAGCCGTCCGGCCGCCGCGAGGTGCTCGGGCACCTCCTCGCCGAGGATCTCCAGCGCGCGCCCCACACGGGCGCCGGCGGCCACCGCGGCGCGCGCCGAGCGGCGCAGGTTGGCGTCGTCGAAATTGGCGAGGCGGTTCGCCGTGGCGCGGACCTCGCGGCGCATCCGGCGCTCCTCCCAGGCCAGCACCGCGTCGTGCGCGCCGAGGCGGGTGAGGAGCGCACCGATGGCGTCGCCGTCGCGGACGACGACACGGTCCACGCCGCGCACCTCGCGGGCCTTCGCCGCGATGGAGAGCCTGCGGGCCGCGCCGACCAGGGCGAGCGCCGCCTCAGGACCGGGGCAGGTCACCTCCAGCGAGGAGGAACGGCCGGGCTCGGTGAGCGAGCCGTGCGCCAGAAAGGCCCCGCGCCAGGCGGCCTCGGCGTCGCAGGTGGCCCCCGAGACCACCTGCGGGGGCAGCCCGCGGATGGGACGGCCGCGGCCGTCCACCAGTCCGGTCTGACGGGCCAGCTGGTCGCCGCCCGCCACCACCCGTACGACGAAGCGGGAGCCGCGCCGCAGCCCGCCGGGTGCCATCACGATCAGTTCCGAGCTGTGCCCGAAGATTTCGAGAATGTCCCGCTTCAGCCGGCGCGCCGCGTTCGCGGTGTCCAGCTCCGCCTCGATCACAATCCGGCCGCTCACCAGGTGCAGCCCACCCGCGAACCGAAGAATCGCCGAGACTTCTGCCTTGCGGCAGCAGGTCCGGGTTACGGGAAGCCGAGAGATTTCGTCCTTCACCGCTGGCGTCATCGCCATGGGCCGATCCTTCCATGCATCCGAAAAATACGGTCGTACGCGGCGGCCAACAGCTCCGGATCATGGATCGGAACACCATCGGGCGAAGCCACCGGCGCCAGCTCGACCGCGGCACCGAGCCGTTCTGCGGCATCGGCGAGGGACTCGCGGTCGGGCACGGCGGCCTCGTCGGCCAACACCACGTCCAAGGCGAGTTTAGGGGCGTGTCGTCCCAAAACCTCCAAATGACGCTGCGGTGAGAAGCCATCTGTTTCACCGGGTTGCGGCGCGAGGTTCAGCGAAAGGACCTTCCGGGCCTTCGTCGAGACCAGCGCGTCGTGCAGTTCCGGGACGAGAAGGTGCGGAATCACCGAGGAGAACCAGGAGCCGGGACCGAGCACCACCCAGTCCGCGTCGAGGACGGCGGCGACCGCTTCCGGGACGGCCGGCGGGTCGGCGGGGACGACGTGCACGGACTGCACCTCGCCCGGGGTGAGCGCCACGGTCGCCTGCCCCCGGACGGTCACGATGTCCTCGGGGCGCTCCGGATCATGGCCCCGTACGAGCGCCTGGAGCTCCAGGGGTACGGCGGACATCGGCAGCACCCGGCCGTGGGCGCCGAGGAGCTTGCCGACGAGGTCGAGCGCCTGCACGTGGTCACCGAGCTGTTCCCAGAGCGCGACGATCAGCAGATTGCCGACCGCGTGCTCGTGCAGATCGCCCTTGGACTCGAAGCGGTGCTGGATGACCTGGGCCCAGGTCTGGCCCCACTCGTCGTCCCCGCAGAGCGCGGCGAGCGCCTTGCGCAGGTCGCCGGGGGGCAGCACGCCCAGCTCCTCGCGGAGCCGGCCGCTGGAGCCCCCGTCGTCGGCCACGGTGACCACGGCCGTGAGGTCGCCGGTGATCCGGCGCAGCGCCGTGAGCGAGGCGGAGAGCCCCATGCCGCCGCCCAGGGCGACGACCTTGGGCTGGGCGCCTCGCTTGCGTCCGGACAGCGCAGATGTCGCTCTGCTCAACCGCCGCAGACGCAGAGTGCGGTTGGTCACTCGCGCCCCATGTCCCTGTGGACGAGGACGGTCTCGATGCCTTCGGCGGCCAGCCGCGCGGCCAGCTTCTCGGACATCGCGACGGAGCGGTGCTTGCCGCCCGTGCATCCGACGGCGACGGTCACATAGCGCTTGCCCTCGCGGCGGTACCCGGTGGCGATGAGCTGGAGCAGCTCCGTGTACTGGTTGAGGAACTCCTTGGCACCCGGCTGGTCGAAGACGTACGCGGACACCTCCTCGTTGAGCCCGGTGAACGGCCGCAGCTCCGGCACCCAGTGCGGGTTCGGCAGGAAGCGGCAGTCCACGACCAGGTCGGCGTCGACGGGCAGGCCGTACTTGTATCCGAACGACATCACCGTGGCCCGCAGCTCCGGCTTCTCGTCGCCGGCGAACTGGGCGTCCATCTTGGCCCGCAGTTCGTGCACGTTGAGGCTGGAGGTGTCGATCACCAGGTCGGCGTCGCCGCGCAGCTCGCGCAGCAGATCGCGCTCGGCCTCGATGCCGTCGACGATACGGCCGTCGCCCTGGAGGGGGTGCGGGCGGCGGACCGACTCGAAGCGGCGTACGAGGGCGTCGTCCGAGGACTCCAGGAACACGATCCGCCGGGTGACGTGCTTGGCCTCCAGGTCCGCCAGGGACTCCCGGAGGTTGTCGAAGAAGCGGCGGCCCCGGACGTCGACGACGACGGCGATACGGGCCACGTTGCCCTGGGACCGGGCGCCGAGCTCCACCATCGTGGGGATCAGCGCGGGCGGCAGGTTGTCGACGACGAACCAGCCGAGGTCCTCCAGACACTTGGCGGCGGTGCTGCGCCCGGCGCCGGACATTCCGGAGATGATCACCAGTTCGGGAATGACCGGCGCGGTGGCCTCGCCCGTCTCGTCGGTGGTGCCCGTACTCACGTCTGCTGCTCCGTCTGCTCGGTCGGTGCTGTGGGGCTCGGGTTCGGTTTCGTGCGCGCGTTCGTTCTTGTGCTCAGTCATGACGTGCCCCCGTCGTCCTCTTCAATGATCTCTCCTGTGGCCGTGTTCACGGCGGGCGCGGCCGGGGCGGTCGAGGCGAGGGCGGCGGCCACTGATTCCGCCGTCCTGCGTCCTATCCCCGGGACCTCGCAGATCTCGTCGATTGTCGCCTGCCGCAGCTTCTTCACGGAGCCGAAATGCTTGATCAGAGCCTGTTTCCGGGTCTCGCCGAGGCCCGCGACGTCATCCAGTGGGCTGCTGCGGATGCGCTTGGCGCGCTTGGCGCGCTGGTAGGTGATGGCGAAGCGGTGGGCCTCGTCACGGATCCGCTGGAGAAGATAGAGACCCTCGCTGGAGCGGGGCATGACCACGGGGTCGTCGTCATCGGGCAGCCACACCTCTTCGAGGCGCTTGGCGAGGCCGCAGACGGCGATGTCGTCGATACCCAGCTCGTCCAGGGCCCGCTTGGCGGCGGCGACCTGGGGCTGCCCGCCGTCCACGACGACGAGCTGCGGCGGATAGGCGAACCGCTTGGGCCGGCCGTCGTCCTCCCGGGGCTCGCTCGCGGTG
Organism: Streptomyces sp. NPDC055749; assembly: GCF_053617235.1. Classification (NCBI taxonomy): domain Bacteria; kingdom Bacillati; phylum Actinomycetota; class Actinomycetes; order Kitasatosporales; family Streptomycetaceae; genus Streptomyces; species Streptomyces sp. NPDC055749. Next base: position 58,276 of record NZ_JBSHFH010000018.1, read on the forward strand.
TCGTCGTCCAGGGCGGGTACGGATCCGGCCGGGGCCGGTACAGCCCCCGTGGCGGCGGGGGTCTCCTCCCACTCGCCCGTCCGCTCCTTGTCCTGGAGGTAGCGCTTGAAGCGGCGGCCGATCACCTCGTGCATCGACCGCACGTCGTCCTGGCCCTCGAAGCCCTTGATCTGGAAGCGGCGGTACTCGCTCTTGCGGGCGAGACCGTCCTCGAAGACCACCATGGACGCCACCACGTCGTCGCCCTGGAGATGCGAGATGTCGTAGCACTCGATGCGCAGCGGGGCCGTGTCCAGGCCGAGCGCCTCGGAGATCTCCTCCAGGGCGCGGGAACGGGTCGTCAGGTCGGACGCGCGCTTGGTCTTGTGCAGACCGAGGGCCTGCAGGGCGTTGCGCTGAACCGTGGCCATCAGGTCCTTCTTGTCGCCCCGCTGCGGGATGCGCAGGCTGACCTGCGAGCCCCGGCGGCCGGCGAGCCACTGGGCGACGGCCTCGGAGTCCTCGGGGAGTGCGGGGACCAGGACCTCCTTGGGCACCGAGTCGCCGGTCTCCTCCCCGTACAGCTGCTGGAGCGCGTGCTCGACGAGGCCCGCGGTGTCGACCGCCTCGACCTTGTCGGTGACCCAGCCGCGCTGGCCGCGAACCCGGCCGCCGCGGACGTGGAAGATCTGTACAGCCGCTTCGAGCTCGTCCTCGGCGACGGCGATCAGGTCGGCGTCGGTGGCGTCGGCGAGGACGACGGCGCTCTTCTCCATGGCCCGCCTGAGTGCCTCCACGTCGTCGCGGAGCCTGGCCGCCCGCTCGTACTCCATGTCCTCGGCCGCCAGCATCATGTCCTTCTCCAGGCGGCGGATGTACGTACCGGTCCGGCCTGCCATGAAGTCGCAGAAGTCCTCGGCGAGCTCGCGGTGCTCCTCGGGCGTGACCCGGCCGACGCAGGGCGCCGAGCACTTGCCGATGTAGCCGAGGAGGCAGGGGCGCCCTGTCCTCGCGGCGTTCTTGAAGACGCCCGCGGAGCACGTACGCACCGGGAAGACGCGGAGCATCAGGTCGACGGTCTCGCGGATGGCCCACGCGTGCCCGTACGGCCCGAAGTAGCGCACGCCCTTCTTCTTGGCTCCTCGCATCACCTGGACGCGGGGGAAGTCCTCGTTGAGGGTGACGGCGAGATACGGATAGCTCTTGTCGTCCCGGTACTTGACGTTGAACCGGGGGTCGAACTCCTTGATCCAGGAGTATTCGAGCTGGAGCGCCTCGACCTCCGTGGAGACGACCGTCCATTCGACGGAGGCGGCCGTGGTCACCATCGTGCGGGTGCGCGGGTGGAGATTGGCCAGGTCCTGGAAGTAGTTGGCCACGCGCTGGCGCAGGTTCTTGGCCTTCCCGACGTAGATCACCCGGCGGTGCTCGTCGCGGAATTTGTAGACCCCCGGGGAGTCGGGGATCTGTCCCGGCTTGGGGCGGTAGCTGGAGGGGTCTGCCATGTCTCACACCCTACTTGCGGGCAGTGACAACGCGGCCTCGCCGGCGGACGGACCGGCCAGCGCTCCGGGGGTGGGGTGTTCCCCGGAACGCGGACCGGTGGCGGGTCAGGCGCCGGTGGCGGGGGTCCCCCGGCGCCGGCGGTCGCGGCGGACCGCGGTGAAGGCCCAGGAGACCAGGACGAGCAGGGCCCCGGCTCCGGCGACGGACGAGGTGACCGTGAGCGCGGTGTCGTGGGTGCTCGCGACGGCGGCTGCCGCTGCCGGCCGGCCGGAGGCCACGTCAGTGCCGGGTGCGTAGCCGCCCGCCTTGCCGGAGCGGGCGTAGCCGGAGCCGGGGAGCTTGTCCCCGTACGCCTTCCGCACCCGGCTGCCGTAGGCGCTCAGCGTGGTGCCGCCGTCGCCGACCGCGCGGACCGCGTCCGCGTCCAGCGGCAGTACCCGGGCGCCTTTGTGGACGTACCAGGCGTCGACTGGGACTGGGAGTGAGCCGCGTCAGGCCTCGGGGCCCGCGACGAGGTTCCCGCCCTCGACCTTGACCGGGACGGCGGACAGCGGCACGGTCGCCGGGCCGTGCAGCGCCTTGCCTGTCGTGGTGTCGAAGCGGCTGCCGTGGCAGGGGCAGTGGCCCTCGGTGCCCTCGACCTTGTCCAGGACGCAGCCCCCGTGCGTGCACTGGGCGCTGAACGCCTTGTACTGGCCCTTCGCGGGGCAGCTCACGACGAGCCGCTGTTCCCGGTAGAGCTTGGCTCCGCCTACCGGGACCTCGTCCGCGGCGCCGAGGGCGACGGGGGCGGTGGGCGTGGGCGCCTCCGCGTGGCCGAGCTTCGATTCGGTCGAGCAGGCGGCCACTCCCAGCCCTGCGGCACCGGCGAGAGCGGCGCCCTTCAGCACGGTACGGCGGGCGGCGGGCAGGCCGGGCATGCGGTCTCCACGGGGTGAGGGGGCCAGAGAGCCGCCCCCAGGAGCACCCGAGGGGCCGGGGACCGGAGGCAGCAGCGACAGAACCGACGATACCGGCGGAGATCGGCGGCCCTGCGACCGGGCCGGTCCCGGCAGCGAGGACGGCCTGACGCGGAGGTGGCGGCCCCCGGGGTCGGGGGCCGCCACCTCATCACCTCTGCGGGACTGTCCCGGTCAGCCGGTGTTCACGCCTTCCGGGCGCCGGCCGCCTTCTTCGCGGCGGGCTTCTTCGCGGCGGCCTTCTTGGTCACGGCCTTCTTCGCGGCGGGCTGTGCCGCCGAGGTCTTGGCCGTGGCCGTCTTGCGGGCCGGGGTGGCCTTGGCGGCCACCGCCTGCTTGGCAGCCGTCTTCCGGGCGGGCTTACGGGCCGCCGGCACGGTGGCTTCGCTGATCCGGTCCGCTCCCAGGATGGTCTGGAGGAACTTCCCGGTGTGGCTGGCGGGCACCGACGCGATCTGCTCCGGGGTGCCTTCGGCGACCACGAGACCGCCGCCGTTACCCCCTTCGGGACCCATGTCGATGACCCAGTCCGCGGTCTTGACGACATCGAGGTTGTGCTCGATGACGATCACCGAGTTGCCCTTGTCGACCAGTCCCGAGAGCACCGTGATCAGCTTGCTGATGTCCTCGAAGTGCAGACCCGTGGTCGGCTCGTCCAGGACGTAGACCGTGCGGCCCGTGGAGCGCTTCTGGAGCTCGCTCGCCAGCTTCACACGCTGTGCTTCACCGCCGGAGAGCGTCGGCGCGGACTGGCCGAGCCTGACGTATCCGAGGCCGACCTCGTTGAGCGTACGCAGGTGGCGGGCGATCGTCGGGACGGCCTCGAAGAAGTCGAGCCCCTCCTCGATCGGCATGTCCAGTACCTCGGCGATGGACTTGCCCTTGTAGTGGACTTCCAGCGTCTCCCGGTTGTAGCGCGCTCCGTGGCAGACCTCGCACGGGACGTACACGTCGGGCAGGAAGTTCATCTCGATCTTGATGGTGCCGTCACCGGAGCAGTTCTCGCAGCGGCCGCCCTTGACGTTGAAGGAGAAGCGGCCCGGCAGATAGCCGCGCACCTTCGCCTCCATCGTCTCGGCGAAGAGCCGGCGGACATGGTCGAAGACTCCGGTGTACGTGGCCGGGTTGGACCGCGGCGTACGGCCGATCGGCGACTGGTCGACGTGCACCACCTTGTCGACGAGGTCGTCGCCGTCGACGCGGGTGTGCCGGCCGGGCACCGACTTGGCGCCGTTCAGCTCGCGCGCCAGGTGTGTGTAGAGGATGTCGTTGACCAGGGTCGACTTGCCCGATCCGGAGACACCGGTGACCGCGGTGAGCACACCGAGGGGGAAGGAGACGTCGATGTCCTGGAGGTTGTTCTCCCGGGCGCCGTGCACCGTGAGCTGCCGCGTCGGGTCGACCGGGCGCCGGATGTCGGGCATCGCGATGGCGCGCTTGCCGGCCAGATACTGACCGGTGATCGACTCCTCGTTGGCCAGCAGGTCCTTGAGCGAGCCGGAGTGGACGACCTTGCCGCCGTGCTCACCGGCGCCGGGGCCGATGTCGACGACCCAGTCCGCGACCTTGATGGTGTCCTCGTCGTGCTCGACGACGATGAGCGTGTTGCCCATGTCGCGGAGCCTGACGAGGGTCTCGATCAGCCGGTGGTTGTCCCGCTGGTGGAGTCCGATGGACGGCTCGTCCAGTACGTACAGGACGCCCACCAGACCGGAGCCGATCTGGGTGGCCAGGCGGATGCGCTGGGCCTCGCCACCGGAGAGGGTGCCCGCGGCCCGGTTGAGCGAGAGGTAGTCCAGGCCGACGTCCACGAGGAACTTCAGCCGCTCGTTGACCTCCTTGAGCACCCGCTCGGCGATCTTCTTGTCGCGGGCGTTCAGCCTGAGCCTGCCGAGGAATTCGGCGCACTCGCTGATCGACATGGCGGCGACCTCGGCGATGGACTTCTCCATCACCGTCACCGCGAGGACGAGGGGCTTGAGCCGCGTGCCCTCACAGGTCGGGCAGGGCACCTCGCGCATATAGCCCTCGAAGCGCTCCCGGCTGGAGTCGCTCTCGGCCTCGGAGTGCCGGCGCTTCACGAACTGAACGGCGCCCTCGAAGGCGGGGGTCGTGTACGCGCGCTCGCGGCCGTACCGGTTGCGGTAGCGCACCTCGGTCTGGATCTTGTGGCCGAACAGCAGGGCCTTCTTGGCGCGCTGGGGCAGTCCGGCCCAGGGGATGTCCGTACGGAATCCGAGGGCCTCGGCGAGGGCGTTGATCTGCCGCCCGAAGTACTCCTTGGTGTGCCCGTGCGACCAGGGGTGGATCGCGCCCTCGTCGAGGGACTTGTCCTCGTCCGGGACGATCAGCTCCGGGTCGACCTCCATGCGCGTACCGATGCCCGTGCAGTCGGGGCAGGCGCCGAAGGGCGAGTTGAAGGAGAAGGAGCGGGGCTCCAGCTCCTCGAAGGAGAGGTCGTCGTACGGGCAGTAGAGGTGCTCGGAGTACATCCGCTCACGCTCGGGGTCGTCCTCGGGGAGGTCGACGAAGTCCAGGACGACCATGCCGCCGGAGAGGCCGAGCGCGGTCTCCACGGAGTCGGTCAGCCGGCGCTTGGCGCTGTCCTTGACCGTGAGGCGGTCGATGACCACCTCGATGGTGTGCTTCTCCTGCTTCTTCAGCGTGGGCGGCTCGGAGAGCTGGATGGTCTCCCCGTCGACCCTGGCCCGGCTGTAGCCCTTGGTCTGCAGATCGGAGAAGAGGTCGACGAACTCGCCCTTCCGCTCGCGCACCAGCGGCGAGAGCACCTGGAAGCGGCTGCCCTCGGGCAGCCCGAGCACCTTGTCGACGATGGCCTGCGGCGACTGGCGCGCGATGGGGCGCCGGCACTCGGGACAGTGCGGCTTGCCGATACGGGCGAAGAGCAGCCGGAGGTAGTCGTAGACCTCGGTGATGGTGCCGACCGTCGAGCGCGGGTTGCGCGAGGTCGACTTCTGGTCGATGGAGACGGCCGGTGAGAGACCCTCGATGAAGTCGACATCCGGCTTGTCCATCTGGCCGAGGAACTGCCGGGCGTACGAGGAGAGCGACTCGACGTAGCGTCGCTGGCCCTCGGCGAAGATCGTGTCGAACGCGAGGGACGACTTGCCCGACCCGGAGAGCCCGGTGAAGACGATGAGGGAATCGCGGGGGAGGTCGAGCGAGACGTTCTTGAGGTTGTGCTCGCGCGCGCCACGGACGATGAGACGGTCGGCCACGCCGGTCCGCACCTTTCTTGAGAGAAGCGGGGGAACTGAGCCCCTGTCCCAGGGTATGGGGGGCGCCACAGCGATGTAGAAAGCTTTTCGACTCCGAGCGTATAGCACGCACATTCGATTTACGGCCGTGCTCGGACTCCTTCACCCGATCGAGTGGCGGAGCTAGGCTCGGCGTCATGATTGATCATGTGCGCGACCTGGGCGCTGTACGCGAGGCAACCGATCGACTGCTCAGCGCAACGGGCAAATTGGACAATGTTTCACTCGCCGAGCCGTCACGGCTCCCGGACTGGAGCCGTGGACACGTACTGGCCCACCTGTCACGTAACGCCGACGCGCTCGTAAATGTTCTCCAGGGCCGGCCGATGTACGCGAGCAGCGAAACCCGGGACGCGGACATCGCGCGTGACGCTTCCCGTCCGCTCGACGAACAGGTGGCCGATCTCAAGGAGAGCGCGGCCCGTTTCCTGGAAGCGGCAGCCGGCACCGCCGACTGGGCCCGCACCGTCACCCTGCGCAACGGTGTGACGGACACCGCGTCCCGCATCCCCTTTCGGCGCCTGATCGAGGTCGAACTCCACCATGTCGACCTGGGGATCGGCTACGAGCTGGAAGACCTGTCGGAGGACTTCGTGACCCGGGAGAACGACTTCCTGGCGAAGCGGTTCACCGGCCACTCCGACGTCGTGGCGGCGACGGTCGTCGCCGGGGGCCACACGTGGACCACGGGCGGCGGCGCCGAAGGCGGGCCCGTCACGGTCCGGGGGACGGCTCCCGAGGTCCTGGGCTGGCTCTCGGGGCGCCGTGACGGCTCCGCGCTGAGCACGGAAGGGGGCCCCCTTCCCGTACTGCCCCCGCTATAGGCTGAGTCGTATGACGTACAGCGGAGCGGTCAGGGTCGGCGGACCCGCGGATGTGCACGAGCTCGCCGACCTCATGATCTCGAAGGTCGCGGTCGGCCCGATGAACAACAACGCCTATCTGCTGCGCTGCCGGGCCACCGGCGAGCAGCTCCTGATCGACGCGGCCTCCGAGCCCGCGACATTGCTGCGGCTGATCGGTGACGACGGCATCGCGTCCGTCGTCACCACCCACCAGCACGGCGATCACTGGCAGGCGCTCGCCGAGGTCGTGGCGGCCACCGGGGCGCGTACCTACGCGGGGCGGTACGACGCCGAGGGCATCCCGGTCCCGACCGATGTCCTCGTCGAGGACAACGACACGATCCGGGTGGGCCGCGTCTCGCTGATCGCCCGCCACCTCGTCGGACACACCCCGGGCTCCATCGCCCTGGTCTACGACGACCCGCACGGGGCTCCGCACCTGTTCACCGGGGACTGTCTCTTCCCCGGCGGACTCGGCAATACGCGCAAGGACCCGGAGGCGTTCGCGAGCCTGCTCCACGACGTGGAGACCAAGCTCTTCGGGCCGCTGCCGGACGAGACGTGGGTCTACCCGGGACACGGGCACGACACCGCACTCGGCGACGAGCGGCCTCACCTCTCCGAGTGGCGCGAGCGCGGCTGGTGAGCGTTTCCGGCTCCTGAACACCACACCGGCCGGGGTGGGCGGAATCCTCCGCTCACCCCGGCCGGTGCCGGTTCTTCTTCTACTTCTTCTTGCACGCCACGGGTGTCACCCCGCTCAGGCGTCGATGCTCTTGGTCTCCTCGTCGGCCGGTCCGGCCGCCTTCGGGGACGCCGCCTCGGCCTCCTCCGCCGCCGCCTGCTTCTTGTTGGCGATGAGGCTGGTGATCGTGGTGACCACCAGGACGCCGCAGATGAAGGTCAGCGAGAACGGGATGGAGATCTCGGGGACATGCACCCCGGACTCGTGGAGCGCGTGCAGCACCAGCTTGACGCCGATGAAGCCGAGGATCACCGACAGGCCGTAGCTGAGGTGGACCAGCTTCTTCAGCAGACCGCCGATGAGGAAGTACAGCTGACGCAGACCCATCAGGGCGAAGGCGTTGGCGGTGAAGACGATGTACGGGTCCTGGGTCAGACCGAAGATCGCCGGGATGGAGTCCAGCGCGAACAGCACGTCGGTGGTGCCGATGGCGAGCATGACCACCATCAGCGGGGTCAGGACGCGCTTGCCGTTCTTCTCGATGAAGAGCTTGGTGCCGTGGTACTTGTCGGCCACACCGAAGCGGCGCTCGACCGACTTGAGCAGCCGGTTCTCCTCGAACTCCTCGTCCTCCTCGTCGGCCCGCGCTTCCTGGATGAGCTTCCAGGCGGTGTAGATGAGGAACGCGCCGAAGATGTAGAAGATCCACGAGAAGTTGGCGATGACCGCGGCACCGGCCGCGATGAAGATCGCCCGCAGGACCAGGGCGATCAGCACGCCGATGAGGAGCACTCGCTGCTGGAGATGCGAGGGCACCGAGAACTTCGCCATGATCAGGACGAAGACGAAGAGGTTGTCGACACTCAGCGACTTCTCGGTGATGAATCCGGCGAAGAACTCGCCGGACGCCTGGCTCTCGCCGAACACGAGCAGGCCGAGTCCGAAGAGGACGGCCAGCGCGATCCAGACGATCGTCCAGATTCCGGCTTCCTTGGTCGACACGTCATGGGGCTTGCGCCCGATGAAGAAGTCGACGGCGATCAAAGCACTCAGACCAAGAATGGTCAGTGCCCAAAGGGTCCATGAAACGTCCACTGCGCCTCCGGCAGTTCGCTACGGCTACTGATCAGCGTCGTCGCTGCCGGAGGTCTCTTCCACCGGGTCGCGCGGGGTGCGCGGCCGGCCGACGCCCCGGGACCGGTCACAGTCCGTACTGACGGGAACGTCGCGTATGGGAGTACTCCCCTCCGTTCGTAGAACAGTACAGGAAACCCCAAGAGAAGGTAAAGAAAAGGGTAAAGGCGTCTCTAGAAGGCCAGGTCAGAGGCGTCGCGCCTCGGCGACCCTGGCGAGCACCTGTTCCAGTACCCGGCTGCCCGCGGGCAGTGCCGGCGGTTCGTACGTCCAGGCGTGGCCGACCCAGGGATCGGCCAGATGGTCGTCGGATACGGGCGTGATCCGCAGAAGCGAACGCCACAGCGGGTCCAGCACCGGGCCGTACGCCGATGCGTCCTCCCGGTCGGCCACCATCAGCAGATGGACGCCAACGGAGGGGCCTTCGTCCGCGAGGTAGCGCAGCTGGGTGACGGCCCGGTCGTCGAAGCCGTGCGGGAAGTCGTTGACGATGAGCAGCTGCTCGCCGGTGTCCAGATCCGGCGGGAGCGAGTCCGCGGCACCCGCCCGGATCGCCATCTGGACGAGGTCGACGCGCCGTGTGAGGTGGGCGAGGACCGAGGTCACCCCCCCGGGCCCTGCGGCGGGCTGCCCGGCCAGGACACCGGCGCCGACCAGGGGCGCGAGCGCCGCTGCGCCCGAGCCCGCCGGGTCGATGACATGCACGGAGAACTCACCGGCCGGATAGACGGCGAGCATGCGCGCCGCGTGCATGACCGCTGTCTCCATGGCGAGCCTGCGCAGCTGGTCCGAATCCATCAGCGTCGCCGCCTCGGATGCCGTACGCCCGCTGTCGACCCAGATGCCACGCTCCAGCGGCAGCCGTACGAGCAGGGGGATGCGCAGCTCGGCGGCCTCGGGCAGATGGAGGTCGCCGATGCGCAGGGCCATCGGCATCTCCATCGGGATCCGGTGGGCGTGCCAGACGGGGTTGGCCCAGCCCGCGTACGCGGCGGGGAGTGCGGGTTCGACGACGGCGGCCTCGGCGGCGAGCTGGGCGAGGTCCCTGTCGAGGGCTTCGCGGGCCCGGGAGGTCAGTTCGTCGCGCTTGGCGCGGGCGGCCTCGCGGGCCCGGTCGCCCGCTCCGCCGATCCGGCTGCGCGGGTCGGATAGGGCACGGTCGAGCTCCTGGTCCATGCGGGACTCCGCGAAGTCGACCGCGCTGCGGTACGCCGCGGTGGCGCGGGCCAGATCCTCGAACATGCCCCAGACCTGGTTGTAGAGGCGCTCGTCCATGGACCAGCCGGTGGCGTCGCCCGCGACCGGCGGAGCCGGTGATCCCGGCGGCGCGGGCGGTGCGGCGGGCGGGGGCGGCGGGGGTGCGGTCGCCCGGCGGGGGTGCGCGTAGTTGATGGGGCCGCCCGCCGGGGGCGTGGCGGCCGGGCCCGTCGTGGCCGGGTCGGGCAGCGGTTCGGGGGTCACCGGCGTGGCGGGGGCCGGGGGCCGCTGGTCGGCCGAGGCCGGTCCGTGGCCCGCCGGTCCGTGGCCCGCCGGTCCGTGGCGGACGCGGTCGCCACCGGGGGTACGGGGCGGTGGCGGGGCCACCGAGCGGGCCATGCCCCGGGCGACCGCTTCCTGTATCGAACCGGCCAGCTCCGCGGCCCGGTCCACTCCCTGGTCGGCGAGCATCTCGGCCAGTCCTGCCGCGTACCCCTGGCCGACGGCGCGGACCTTCCAGACGTCCTGGCGGCGGTAGATCTCCAGAGCGGCGACGGCTGATTCGGCGTCAAGACCGGTCAGGGTGAAGGTGGCGATCTCGGTGCCGTCGAGGCCGGTGACCGCGACGAAGGGCGCGGCGACCGCGCCGAACCGCACAGGGCCGCCCGCCCCGACGGGAAGGGCCAGCAGCACGGTGACGCGGTGCACGGAGCCGGGCAGCGCGTCGAGGTCCACGGCGAGCCGGTGATCGGCGGCGGCCTGCCTGGACACTTCGAGGCCGGGCAGCTGAGGCGATCCGGGGTGGGCGATCCACTCGATTCCGTGCACCGTGCCCTGTTCGTCTCCGAGGGTGGCACCGGCCACGACAGGTGAACCCGCCGATACCCGGATCTCCAGACGGGTCTGGGGCAAGGTGTGGTTCTGCCCCCGGACCAGCTCGGCCGTCATTGCCCTGTCCCCTCGACGATGCGTCGTTCTCGTGGTGCAGCTCCCGGCGGCGGATGCCTCCGGGAGCTGCTCGTACCGATGCGTGCCAGGTCCTGCGGCGCCTACAGGTGCGGCAGGATCGAGGGCATCAGGTCCTGGAAGGTACGGCCGTTGGCCGGGTTTCCGAGGGCGGTCATCTGCCACCCGCTGCCCGCGCGGTGCACCTTCGCCATGATCTGGGCGGTGTACTGCCCGCCGCCGTCGAGCGTGTAGCGCGCGAGCTCCTGGCCGTTGGTCTCGTCGACGATGCGGCAGAAGGCGTTCTGCACCTCCTGGAACGTCTGGCCGGTGAACGAGTTCACCGTGAAGACGATCTGGTCGATGTGGACCGGGACCCGCTGGAGGTCGACGAGGATCGCCTCGTCGTCCCCGCCCGAGCCGGCGCCGCCGACGAGGTTGTCACCGGTGTGCTTGACCGAACCGTCGTCGCTCACCAGGTGACGGAAGAACACGACGTCGACGGGCTGCTTGTCGGCGAACAGCACCGCCGAGGCATCCAGGTCGATCTCCCGGGTCCGTGAGCCGAACAGGCCGCGGCGCGGAGCCGCCTGCCAGCCGAGCCCCATCCGCACCGCGGTGAGGGCTCCCCCGCCCCGCTTCTCCAGGCTGATGGCCTGCCCCTTGGTCAGATTGACGCCAGGGCCCCCGGGCGTATTGCCCTTGGATACGTCCACCACGCGCTGTCCCCTCTCAGAGTGTCCCCGCAACCAACTGTGTGTGCGGTTGCCCCGCACCCTACGCAGTCGCACTGACAGCGCAGGAGAGCCGGTCGTCTTTTGTGTCGGTCCTGCAACACAGCGGATGCTCTGCCGTCAGGCGAGCCCCGCCTCCCTCATCTGCCGCAGTTCCTTCTTCAGTTCGCCCACCTCGTCGCGGAGCCGTGCGGCCACCTCGAACTGGAGATCCGCGGCGGCGGCCCGCATCCGGTCCGTCATCTCCTCGATGATCCCGGCGAGTTCCGTCGCGGGCCGGTCGGTGACGACCGTGCCGTCCGGCTTCCCCCGGCCGGCCGCGACACCCTTGGCCGCCTTGCCGCCGAGTGCGGGAACGGGTGCCTTGGCGCCCTTCGCCTGGCGGTAGCCGGAGCCGAGGAGCTGCTCGGTGTCGACCTCCTCGCGGGCGATGGTCGCGACGATGTCGTTGATCTTCTTGCGCAGCGGCTGCGGGTCGATGCCGCGCTCGGTGTTGTAGGCGATCTGCTTCTCACGGCGGCGGTTGGTCTCGTCGATGGCCTGCGCCATGGCCGGGGTGATCTTGTCCGCGTACATATGGACCTGGCCCGACACGTTGCGCGCCGCGCGCCCGATGGTCTGGATCAGCGAGGTGCCGGAGCGCAGGAAGCCCTGCTTGTCGGCGTCGAGGATGGCCACCAGTGACACCTCGGGCAGGTCGAGGCCCTCGCGCAGGAGGTTGATGCCGACCAGGACGTCGTACTCACCGGAGCGCAGCTCGCGCAGGAGCTCGATGCGGCGCAGGGTGTCGACGTCGCTGTGGAGGTAGCGGACCTGGATCCCGAGCTCCAGGAAGTAGTCGGTGAGGTCCTCGGACATCTTCTTGGTCAGGGTGGTGACCAGGACCCGCTCGTCCCGCTCGGTGCGCTTGCGGATCTCGTGCACCAGGTCGTCGATCTGGCCCTCGGTGGGCTTGACGACGATCTCCGGGTCGACGAGGCCGGTCGGGCGGATGATCTGCTCCACGAAGCCGTCGCCGCGCGAGAGCTCGTACTTCCCGGGGGTGGCGGAGAGGTAGACGGTCTGGTCGATCCGGCCGAGGAACTCCTCCCACTTCAGCGGGCGGTTGTCGAGTGCGGAGGGCAGCCGGAAGCCGTGGTCGACGAGGGTCCGCTTGCGGGAGGCGTCGCCCTCGTACATCGCGCCGATCTGGGGCACGGTGACATGCGATTCGTCGAGGACCAGGAGGAAGTCCTCGGGGAAGTAGTCGATGAGGGTGTTGGGCGCGGTGCCGGGTGAGCGGTCGTCGAAGTGCATCGAGTAGTTCTCGATACCGGAGCAGGTGCCGATCTGGCGGAGCATCTCGATGTCGTAGGTGGTGCGCATGCGGAGCCGCTGGGCCTCCAGCATCTTGCCCTGCTTGTCCAGCTCGGCGAGGCGCTGTTCGAGCTCCTTCTCGATGCCTCCGACCGCCTTCTCCATGCGCTCGGGTCCCGCGACGTAGTGGCTGGCGGGGAAGACGTGGAGCGACCGGTCCTCGCTGATGACCTCACCGGTCAGCGGGTGGAGGGTGGACAGCGCCTCGATCTCGTCACCGAACATCTCGATGCGGACGGCGAGCTCCTCGTAGACCGGGAAGATCTCGATGGTGTCGCCCCGCACCCGGAAGGTGCCCCGGGCGAACGCCAGGTCGTTCCGGGTGTACTGGATCTCGACGAAGCGGCGGAGCAGCTGGTCGCGGTCGATCTCGTCGCCGACCTTGAGCTGGACCATCCGGTCCACGTACTCCTGGGGCGTGCCGAGGCCGTAGATGCAGGAGACGGAGGCCACCACGATGACGTCACGCCGGGTGAGCAGTGAGTTCGTCGCGGAGTGGCGCAGCCGCTCGACCTCCTCGTTGATCGAGGAGTCCTTCTCGATGTAGGTGTCCGACTGCGGTACGTACGCCTCGGGCTGGTAGTAGTCGTAGTACGAGACGAAGTACTCGACGGCGTTGTTCGGCAGGAGCTCGCGGAACTCGTTGGCGAGCTGGGCCGCGAGTGTCTTGTTCGGTGCCATGACCAGGGTGGGGCGCTGCAGCTTCTCGATCATCCAGGCGGTGGTCGCCGACTTGCCGGTGCCGGTCGCGCCGAGCAGGACGACATCCTTCTCACCTGCGCGGATGCGTCGCTCCAGCTCCGCGATGGCCGCGGGCTGGTCGCCGCTGGGCTGGTAGGGACTGACGACCTCGAAAGGCGCCACCGAACGTTCGATCTTCGAAACGGGCCGCATGGAACCACCGTACGACCCAGCACTGACAACGGGGTCGGATCACCGGTTCCGGGGCGGCCGTGAGCCGCGTCCCGCGGGTGCCCGGTGCTGCGAGTGGTCGCGCTGGGCGGGGATGCCGGGCCGCCGGTCCGTCCCGCGGGCGGCGCTCCCGGGCCGGTACCCGTCGTCGTCCGGGGTGCCCATGACCACCAGGGGGTCGAACATCACGATCACTCCGGCGAGCACCAGGAAGCAGAACGGGCCGACGAGCATCGGGATGAGCAGCGTGGCGGGGCCCTCGCCACCCGGCATCGCGCCGGCCCCGGCTGCGGGGTGCAGATGCACGCTGAGGGCGGCCATGCCGGTGTAGTGCATGCCGCTCACCGCGACGCCCATCACCACGCTCGCGCCGAGACTGGGGAGGAAGCCGTGGATGGACACGGCCGCCCAGAGTGCTGTCGTCGCCGCCACCACGGCGATGACGACGGAGAGGGACACGGTGACCGTGTCGTACTCGAACTGCCCCTGGAGGCGCATTCCGGCCATTCCGAGGTAGTGCATGGACGCGACACCGAGGCCCATGATGATGCCGCCGGTGATCAGTGCCATGCGGGTCGCTCCGCGGTAGCCGACAATGAAAATGCCGATACCGACCATCACGATCGCCAGGGCCAGGCTGGCGAACGTTATGGGCCTGTCGTAGCTGACCGGTGCTTCCTGGACCGTGAAGCCCATCATCGCGACGAAGTGCATCGTCCATATGCCGGAGCCTATGGAGGTGGCGCCCAACGCCAGCCATCCGGCCTTGAAGGAGTGCTCGGTCCGCAGCGACCGGGTCGTGCAGCGCAGCCCCAGGGCGGCGCCGAGGCACGCCATGAGGAACGCCACGACCGGGGTCACGAGGCCGTAGCTGAATCCGTCAATTGTGCCCTGCATGCTGGTAAGCCCTTCACGGAAGCCCGGGTTCGGGTGGTGCCCCAAAGGGCGAGGCCCGGCAGGCAAACATAGGAATCGCATGTTATCGGCATGGAATCCCGCCTGTGATCCGGTACCGCAGGTTCCGTTCACGTAGTGGCCATCGCCGCCCTGTTCTCCGTTGGTGGTCGGCTGCCAGGCTCGATGTGCCCGCATCTCTGACCGCGAGGAGAACCCGTGTCCGTTCGCACCGTAACCGTCTCGACGACCGTCGCCGCTCTGCTCGGCGCCGGTCTGCTCATGGCCGCTTCCCAGACCCAGGCCGCGGGTACGCACGACGCCCCGGTCGTCTTCGCGCACCGCGGCGCCTCGGCGTATGCCCCGGAGAACACCCTGGCCGCCATCGACGCCGCGGACGACCTGGACATCGACTGGGTCGAGAACGATGTGCAGCGCACCCGGGACGGTGTCCTGGTCGTCATGCACGACACGACCCTCAAGCGGACCACGGACGTCGAGGAGCTCTTCCCCGACCGCGCGCCCTGGGCGGTCAAGGACTTCACGGCCGCCGAGATCGCGAAGCTCGACGCGGGCAGCTGGTTCGGAGCGAAGTACGCGGGAGCCCGGGTCCCGACGCTGAAGCAGTACGTGGAGCGGGTCGAGCGCAACGACCAGAAGCTGCTCCTGGAGATCAAGGCCCCGGAGACCTACCCCGGCATCGAGCGGGACACCCTTCAGGTCCTGCGCAACGAGGGCTGGCTCAATGGCCGGCACGTCCAGAGCAAGCTGATCATCCAGAGCTTCGGCGCGGACAGCGTGAAGCGGGTCCACGCGCAGCGCCCCGATGTCATCACCGGCTTCCTCGGCACCCCGGCGGTGGCCGATCTGCCCTCGTACGCGGCGTTCACCGACCAGATCAACCCCTCCCACGGCACGCTCACGGCCGACTACGTGGCCGCCGTGCAGGCGCTGAAGGGTGCGCACGGCAAGCCGCTCCAGGTGAACACCTGGACGGTCAACGACGCGGCGACCGCGGCCAAGGTCGCCGGCTTCGGCGTCGACGGCATCATCACCAACAACCCCGACGTGGTGCGGGACGCCACCAGCTGACGAGGCGGCGGGCAGCGGTGCCGGAGCACCGTACGACCGTGCGTTGTCAGTGCCCGGTCGTACGGTGGTCGGTATGAAGAGCACCGAGCAGGATGTGCAGTGGTCGGCGGTCGGGAGCGACATCGGACCGCTGCTCCTTGTCGCGACCGGCACAGGGCTGGTGAGCGTGATCTTCCATGCCCGTCCCGCGGTGCGGGAGAAGGCACTCGGGCAGCTGGGGACGCGGCTCGGCTCGGTGCCGGTGGAGGCTCCGCCCGGCTCCCCCAGGCTCTCCGAGCCGATACGCCAGCTCGCGGCGTACTTCGCGGGTGAGCGAAAAGAGTTCACGCTGGAT
Source organism: Streptomyces sp. NPDC055749 (assembly GCF_053617235.1). NCBI lineage: Bacteria > Bacillati > Actinomycetota > Actinomycetes > Kitasatosporales > Streptomycetaceae > Streptomyces > Streptomyces sp. NPDC055749. The sequence continues at coordinate 74,126 of NZ_JBSHFH010000018.1, forward strand.
CTGGACTGGTCGCTGACGTCCGGCTTCAACCGTGAGGTGCTCCGGGAGCTCGCGTCCGGCGTGCCGTACGGGACCGTCGTCGGGTACGGGGATCTGGCGGGACGGGTGGGTCAGCCGGGGGCCGCTCAGGCCGTGGGGGCCGCCATGGGGTCCAATCCGCTGCCTGTCGTGGTGCCGTGCCACCGGGTCGTGGAGAGCGACGGCGGGCTCGGGGGGTTCGGCGGCGGTCTGGAGACCAAGCGGCAACTGCTGGCGCTCGAAGGCGTCCTGCCGCAGCCGTTGTTCTAGGCCCTCGCTCCTGGACGAGTGCCGCGGAAGTCGTTTTCGTACCCGCGTACGAGCTGGCACACTGCGCCAGTGAAGAAGGCTCTCTCCGCACCCACGGTCACGGTTGCCGATCTGCCTGCCCTGCAGCGCAGGACGTCCGCCGTCCTCATCGCCAGCCAGATACTCGGCGGCCTCGGCGTGCCCATCGGCATCGCCCTGGCCCCGGTCCTCGCGACGGAGGTGAGCGGCTCCGAGGCCCTGTCCGGTCTCGCCCCCACCGCATCGGTGGCCGGCACCGCCCTGCTCTCGCTGCCGCTGGCCGCGCTGATGACGTCCCGGGGCCGCCGCCCCGGCCTCGTCCTCGCCTACCTGATCGGCGCGGTCGGCGCGGCTCTCGTGGTCCTCGCCACCGTCGTCGACAACTTTCCGCTGCTGCTCCTCGGCATGGCCGGCTTCGGTGCGGGCTCCTCGGCCAATCTTCAGGCCAGATTCGCCGCGGCCGACCTGGCGGAGCCGGACCGGCGCGGCCGGGCGATCTCCACCGTCATCTGGGCCACCACGATCGGCTCGGTACTCGGCCCCAATATCGCGGCGCCCGCGGGCCGTGCCTTCCAGGACACCGCCATCCCCGAGACGGCGGGACCGTTCGTGTGGGCGGCGGCCATCTTCCTGCTCACTGGCCTCGTCGTCGCGGTGCTCCTGCGCCCCGACCCGCTGCTCACCGCGCGGGCGCTGGCCCCCGCGGGCACCCAGACCGCGGCGAACCGCTCGCTGCGCGCGGGCGTCGCCGCGGTGCGTTCCTCGCCGATGGCCAGGCTGGCGCTGGTGACCGTGGCCGTGTCGCACACCGCCATGGTCTCGATCATGGTGATGACCCCGGTCCACCTCGGCCATCACGGGGCGGGCATCCAGCTGATCGGTCTGGTCATCAGCGGTCACATCGCGGGCATGTACGCGTTCTCGCCCGTGATGGGCTGGCTGGCCGACCGGTTCGGCCGGCTCTCCGTCATCGGTCTCGCGGTCGGCCTGCTCTCGTGCGCCGCGCTGCTCGCCGGCACGGCGGGCCCCAGCCACGGACGGACGGCGGCGGGTCTGTTCGTGCTCGGGCTCGGCTGGTCGGCCGGCCTGGTGGCCGGTTCCGCGCTGCTCACCGACTCGGTGCCGCAGCCCGCCCGCGCCGCCGTGCAGGGTCTGTCGGACCTGACCATGAACACGGCGGCGGGCATCGGCGGCGCGGTGGCCGGAGTGATCGTCTCCCGGTGGAGCTACAGCTGGCTGAACGTGGTCGGTGCCTGTCTGCTGCTGCCGATGGCCGCGCTGGCCCTGCGGCGGGCGCTCACGAGGCCCTCCGCAGTGGCTGAAGATGCCTCGGACGGTCCCGCCGACGCGTCCGTCTCCGCCCTCGCCCCGGACAAGACCTGAGCCTTCAGAGGCTGATGTGGTACGCCTTGCGCAGCGTCTCGTGGACGGTCCAGGTCGTACGGTCGCCCTCCCGCAGCACACAGGCGTCTCCGGGCCCGATCTCCAGCGTCTCGCCGCCCTCGACCGCGACGGTCGCCCGCCCGCTCACCACCACGAACAGTTCGTTGGCCTCGGTGTCGGTGACCACACCGGGCGTGATCTGCCAGATGCCGCGCACCTGCTTGCCGTCGGCGGACTCCCACAGCACCTTCCCGCTCACCACCGGGTCGCCCGAGAGGATCTGCGCGGGGTCGAGGGGATCCGGTTCGAGTTCGGCGTCCGGGATGTGCACGGCGAAGGAGGCGGGAGCTTGATCATGTGTCGTCATGGCCGGTCACCCTAGCGAGCGGCCCCCGGCCGTCCGCCGCCAGGGGACACCGAAGGGTTTGCGGCCACCCCGCGCGCGACAGGGATGGGGGATGCCACAGAACACACCGGAGCACACACCCGAGGACGGCGCCCGAGCTTATGAACCGGCGCTCTCCGCCGAGGTCCGAGACGCTGTCGCCGCCCACCGCCCCGTCGTCGCCCTGGAGTCGACGATCATCGCGCACGGTCTGCCGCGCCCCCGCAACCTCCGGGTCGCCCTGGAGCTGGAGGAGCTCGTACGCTCCGCGGGGGCCGTCCCCGCCACGATCGCCGTACTGGACGGCCGGGCCCATGTGGGCCTGGACAAAACCCAGTTGGAACGGGTCGCGGGCGACCCGGAGATGCGGAAGCTGGGACACCGTGACCTCGCGCCCGCGCTGGCGACGGGCGCGAGCGGGGCGACGACCGTGTCCGCGACGGCGTTCCTGGCGGCCCGGGCGGGTCTGCGGGTGTTCGCGACCGGGGGGCTCGGCGGCGTACACCGGGAGTGGACCGAGACCCAGGACGAATCGGCGGATCTGCGGCTGCTCGCGCGCACCGGCATCACCGTGGTGTGCGCCGGGGTGAAGTCGATCCTGGACGTTCCGGCCACGCTCCAGCGCCTGGAGACACTCGGGGTCGGTGTGCTCGGCTTCCGTACCACGCACTTTCCCGGTTTCTATCTGAGCAGTTCGGGCGAGCCCGTCGACTGGACGGTGGACACACCCCAGGAGGTGGCGGAGGTGATGGCGGCGCGGGACGCGCTCGGCGGGCCACAGGCCGCGCTGATCGTCGCCAACCCCGTACCGCAGGAGGACCAGTTGGACCCCGCCGTCCATGACCGGGTGCTGGCCGACGCGCTGGCCGCGTGCAAGGAGCGCGGCGTCGTGGGGCAGGCCGTCACCCCGTTCCTGCTCGACCATCTGATGCGGCACACCGAGGGCGCGTCCCTGGAGGCCAACTTGGCCGCCGTACGAGGAAATGTGGCTCTGGCCGCCCGTATCGCGGCGGCGGTGGCGGCGCGGTGAGCGAGGGCGGCCTGCTCGTCGTCGGGGACGTGGTCACGGATGTGGTGGTGCGGCACGGACCGGCACCGGCCCGGGGTACGGACACGGTGGCGCGGATCAGGACGCTGCCCGGCGGCGCCGGGGCCAACGTGGCGTGCTGGGCGCTGCGTTCGGGGTGCCGTGACGTGCGCCTGCTGGCGCGGGTGGGCGCCGATTCCGCGGCCTGGCACCGAGAGATCCTGGAGCGGGCCGGGGTACGGGCGGTGCTGTCCGTGGACGAGGAGGCGCCCACCGGCACCGTGGTCGCGCTCGTCGACGGCAGCGCCGAGCGCACCTTCCTCACCGACAGCGGCGCGGTGCTGCGCCTCGCCCCCTGCGACTGGTCGCCGTCGCTGCTCGACAGCGTCGGCCACCTCCATCTCTCCGGCTACCTCCTCTTCGCCCCGACCAGCCGGGCCACCGCCCTGCTCGCGCTGCGGGAGGCGCGGCGGCGGGGCGTCCCGGTGAGCGTGGACCCGGCCTCCACCGGCTTCCTCACCGAGTTCGGCGTCGACCGGTTCCTGGCCGCCGTCGAGGGTGTGGACGTACTGCTGCCGAACGCGGACGAGGCGTGCGCGCTGACCGGGCTGCCGGAACCGGCCGACGCGGCGGCCAAGTTGAGCCGCCACGTCCCCCTGGTCGTGGTCACGCTCGGAGGCCGGGGCGCCCTGCTGGCCACCGCCGGAACGGTGACCGCGCGCATCAGCGCCGTACCGGTCCCTGAGCCGGTCGACTCGACGGGCGCGGGCGACGCCTTCACCGGAGGCTTCCTCGCCGCGCGCCTCGCCGGGGCACAGGACGCGGAGGCGGCGGAGGCCGCGTGCCGGGCGGGAGCGGAAGCGGTCACGACGGTCGGGGGACGCCCGGCGTAATCATCAAGCCTCCGGCGGCGACCACGCAGGGTGCAGCGGATCGTCGGTCCGAACGACCGCGTCCGCGCGGTCGGCGGGCGTCACCTCGGCCTCGTACCGCGCGAACGCGGGCAGGGTCCACCGCTCGCTCTCCTCGGTGCGCCGGCGCAGCGCCCCGGGCGAGAGCCGCAGATGGACGCTCAGGTCGAACGGGAACCAGCGCCCGAGCAGGAACGGGCCGTGTACGACGACCACCCCGCCCTCCGGCAGGAGCTGGTAGGGGCTCCTGGTCGCCCGGTCCTTCACCGGGTCCCAGAGGTCGGGCAGCACCCGCCCGCTGCCGCCCGCCTCCAGCGGTCCGAACACCTCGCGCCACAGGGCTCCCGTGTCGAACCAGCCGTCGAGGTACGAGTCGGGGTCCTCCTTGCCGTACTCGTACCGAAGGCTGGCCGGGCGCAGGAAGCCGCTGGTGGGGACGGGCAGCACCGACCGGCCCCGGACCCGCAGCGCCGCCGCGACGCGTTCGGCGAGCTCGCCGGGGCGGGCGGCCGGGGCGCCGTCGACGGCGATCTTGAGCCAGGGGCCGCCGTCGGAGGGCTTCAGCGCGTCGGCGTGTACGGCGAGGGCTTCGGCCAGCCGGTCCCAGGTGATCGGTTCAAGTCGCACGCGTCCATCATCCCCCGGCCGCCGCACGGCCGGCGGGTCTCACCCGCAGTCCACCGCCTCGGCGTCGTCGGAGAGCGCGCGACCCTCCGGGAGCAGATAGGTCACCCACAGCACGACCGGTTCGGTCCCGTTGTTCCGCCCGATGTGCCGGTGTCCGGGCCCTGCCGGCTCGATGAACGAGGTGCCGGCGGGAGTCACTTCGACCGAGCAGTCGCTGAGCGTACGGGTCAGGGTGCCCGACTGGACCACGACGATCAGCTGACCGGCGTGGGTGTGCCAGCCGGTGGAGCCGCCCGGCTCGATGGTGATCTTCCGGAAGGTCACATCGGCACGGCCTTTCGGGCTCGCCACCTTCAGTTCGCCCGTCGACGTGCCCTTGGCGACGACCGTGCCACTCACCCCGCTGCCCGGTGTCGCGGTCGCCGCCGTCGGCACGAAGCCGAGCGCCACCACACATCCGACGACGGGCACAGCCCTGTGCAAACCTCCACGTGTCCCCATGTGCGACTCCCTACTCTCCGCGTTTGGCCGAATCGCCTACGTTACGCGGGAGTTGAGTGGCGGGAAACCTTCGGTGCAGGGTCGTTCGGTACGAGTCATTCACCACGGATCTCGGCGGCGAGCGGACTGTCGCCGCACACCTCGATCCGGCCGTCCTTGACCGCCTCCGCGAGCGTCGCCTCGCCGCGCCCGAACTCCAGGCACAGGGCGGCGTCGAGCACGATGCGGACGTCGGGGCGGTCGGCGGGACCGAAGCCGTACACCTCCGCCGCCGGTGCTCCCCCGCCGGTGCGGACGTGGAACTCACCCTCTTCGAGGGCGACTTCGACCACACCCGCATGGGTCAGGCCGTCCATGGCGCGCAACAGCGGCAGGGCGAACCAGTGCGCACGCACCGCGTCCGTCGGATGGCGTGTGTCCAGGGCGTGCGCCCCCCACACCGAGAGGGCCGTCAGGACGGGCAGCAGCTCATGGCCGCGTTCGGTCAGCTCGTACACCGAAGCGGGGGCCGGTGGCGGCAGCCTGCGGCGCAGGGCAAGGCCGCTCTGCTCCATGTCCTTGAGCCGGGAGGCCAGGACATCCGTGCTGACGCCCGGCAGGTCGGCGTGCAGATCCGTGTACCGGCGCGGGCCGCCGAGCAGTTCACGGACGATCAGCAGCGTCCACCGGTCGCCGACGGAGTCGAGGGCCCGTGCGGCTCCGCAGAACTGGTCGTAACTCCGGCGGCGGGCCGGTCGTGCCGGCTGTTGCTGACGTGGCATGTGACGCAGTCTAGGCATGTTGTTGGACTTTCCAAGCTCGAACTTGGTAAAACCAAGTATCGCAATCGCGTCGGGGAGGCACCGCATGGAGTTCCGGCAGTCCAGCAAGCTCAACGAGGTCTGTTACGAGATCCGGGGTCCGGTCATCGAGCACGCCAACGCCCTGGAGGAAGCGGGGCACAGCGTGCTCCGGCTGAACACGGGCAACCCGGCACTCTTCGGCTTCGAAGCGCCCGAGGAGATCGTCCAGGACATGATCCGGATGCTCCCGCAGGCCCATGGCTACACCGACTCGCGGGGCATCCTGTCGGCGCGGCGGGCCGTGGCGCAGCGCTATCAGGCGATGGGCCTGACCGAGGTCGGTGTCGACGACATCTTTCTCGGCAACGGGGTCTCCGAGCTCATCTCCATGGCCGTACAGGCGCTGTTGGAGGACGGGGACGAGGTCCTGATCCCGAGCCCCGATTTTCCGCTGTGGACGGCGGTGACCACGCTCGCGGGCGGCAAGGCCGTGCACTACACGTGCGACGAGGCATCGGACTGGAACCCCGACCTAGCCGACATGGCATCGAAGATCACCGACCGCACCCGGGCCGTCGTGATCATCAACCCGAACAACCCGACAGGCGCTGTCTACCCGCGCGAGATCCTCGAAGGCATCCTCGACCTGGCCCGCAGGCACGGCCTGATGGTGTTCGCCGACGAGATCTACGACCAGATCCTCTACGACGACGCCGAACACCACAGTGTGGCGGTCCTCGCCCCCGATCTGGTCTGCCTCACGTTCAGCGGGCTGTCGAAGACCTACCGGGTCGCGGGGTTCCGCTCGGGCTGGATGGTCGTGTCGGGCCCGCAGCAGCACGCCCGTAACTACCTGGAGGGGCTGATGACGCTCGCCTCCATGCGGCTGTGCCCCAACGCGCCCGCGCAGTACGCCATTCAGGCCGCGCTCGGCGGCCGGCAGTCGATCAGGGAACTCGTCGCCCCGGGAGGCCGGCTGCACGAGCAGCGCAACCGGGCCTGGGAGAAGCTCAACGAGATCCCCGGGGTGTCGTGCGTCAAGCCGAAGGGCGCGCTCTACGCGTTCCCGCGCATCGACCCCAAGGTGCACAACATCGTCGACGACGAGAAGTTCGTCCTCGATCTGCTGCTGCGGGAGAAGATCCAGGTGGTGCAGGGCACCGGCTTCAACTGGCCGCGCCCCGACCACTTCCGGATTCTGACCCTCCCGCACGTCGACGACCTGGATGCCGCGATCAGCCGCATCGGCCGCTTCCTGGACGGATACCGCCAGTGACCTGCACTTTCTGCCGGACTCCCGTCCACACCCAGTTCGCCACCGCGGACCTGGTGGGGCCGATCGTCGAGGGCGGACTCGATCCCGCCGAGGACCCGGGCTGGGCCCTCTCGGGTGCCGGGTCGCCCGCCGAGTACGCGCGCTGGGCAGGTCACCTGTGCGGTGTGACCTGCCTGCGCATGGCACTCGGCAGTGAGGCGCCCTCCCTGTTCGCCCTCCGGGACGGGGCGCTCAAGTACGGCGCGTACACGGAGGATCCGGACGGCGCCATCCGGGGCTTGATCTACGCACCGTTCGCGGAGTATGTGCGCGAGGTGCACGGACTCGACGCGACGGTGCACCGTCATCTCGCGGTGGACGAGATCCCCGCTCTGCTGGACGAGGGCCGGACCGTGGTGGCCTCGGTGCACTACGGGATCCGGCATCCGGAACGACCCGCTCCGGGGCGGGGCGGACATCTGGTGCTGCTGACCTCCCGTACGGCCGACGGACTGGGCGTCCACTTCCACAACCCGTCGGGGACGACGGCCGGGACGCGGGCGGCGGAGCTGCCACTGCCGGTCTTCGAGCGCTTCTTCGCCGGCCGCGGCGTATCCCTGCGCCACGGACAGGCCCTGGCTCACCGTTACGAGTGATTCGCGCGGGATATCGATGTCCTGACGCGCCCCTTCGGGGACGGCTTGCCAGAGTGAACCGTCCCCCGAAGGCGCGTCGCGTGCCGTCGGACTCCGAAGCCGAGGAATCCTCTTGCCGCACTCCACCCGTTCTCGTCGGCGCACCACCATCAAGGCGGCGGTGGCGACCTGCGCCGTCCTGGCCATGGGGGCTCCGGTCGCCCACTCCGCGCTCGGCGGCGAATCCGCTCCGGCCGCCCACTCCGCAGCAGCCACGCGGGGGAAGGCGTTCATCGAGACACGTCTGTTCTTCGGTACGGAACGCCCCGACGGCGGACCGGATGTGACCGATCAGCAGTTCCTGGCCTTCGTCGACCGGCAGGTCACGCCGAGCTTCCCCGACGGCCTCACCATCCAGGACGGCCGGGGCCAGTGGCGGGACTCCCACGGGGTGATCGAGCGGGAGCGCAGTTACGAACTGATCCTGCTCTACCCCGCGTCGGAGGCACGCGTGCGCGACCCGCAGATCGAGCGGATCCGCGACGCGTACGAGAAGGAGTACGCCCAGGATTCGGTGGCCCGCCTGGAGGAACCGACCCGCGCCGACTTCTGACCCGCGGACACGCCCCGCCGCGGTCAGCCGCCGAGCAGCGCGGTGAGCGCGCCCACCGGGTCGCGGTCCGGGACGGCGCGGGGCCACCAGTCGTCCTCGCCCGGGTCCGACTCGTAGCCGTACCAGCGGCCGTCGTGGCCGAAGCGGAGCTGGAGCGTGCCCAGCGGGTGCGTGAGGTGGTTGCGCGAGGGCTGGAAGCGCGGGAAGTCGGCCGCCGCCAGGGCGGGGCGGGCCCGGTCGAAGGGGCCCGCCGGGGGGTCCCAGGGGGTCTCCAGGACCGCCAGGCCCTCGGCGCCGCCCTGACGCCAGGCGGCGACGGCGCGTGCCAGGTCGGTGGTGGTGCGGCCGGTCGCGTAGGCCAGCTCGCGGTAGAGGGCCCGGGTGGTGGCGGTGAGTCCGGCGGTGGGGCGGGCCGCGGCCAGACGGACCGCGTCCTGCCAGGTGGTGAGACCCGCGAGGGGATCGGCGCCGGTGGTGAGCAGTCTGTGGGCACGGGCTGCCGAGTCCGTGGCGAGGTGGTCCAGCGAGAGCGGGTCACGCGCGCCGGGCAGGTCGGGGTAGGAGGGGGGCTGGCCGGGATACGGCGGGACCGGGAGGGGCGCGGGCAGCGGCGGCAGGAATCGGTCGGCCACGGCCTCACGGGCCGGGACCGAGGGGGTCCGGGCCGCGGCGGGCCGTTCGCGGGCCGAGTGCTCGGCGTTGCGGCGGCCCAGCTCGTCGAGGAGTTCCCGCTCACCTCTGCCGCGCATCAGCAGGAGGACGAACGGGTCGGTGTCGAGGAGCCGGGCCGTCTGGAAGCAGAGCGCGGCCACGTGCTTGCAGGGCCAGCCGTGGTCGGGACAGGAACAGTCCGGGTCGAGATCGCCCGCGGTCGGCAGCAGCCGGATACCGGTCTCCCCCGCCGTCTCGACCAGGGAGTGCGGCATCTCCTTGTCGAGCAGCGCGGAGAGGTGCCCGGGCCGGGCGGCGACGGCGTCGAGGAAGGTGTCCCAGTCGGTGTCGGAGAACGTGCGCAGGCGCAGCTCCGCGCGGTACGGGCGGGGGCGGCTGCCGTGGACGTAGGCGATGACCCGGCCCGGAGTGACGGTGATCGCGGCGACGTGGCCGCCGTCCGCGTACGTACGGCCGCGGGCGAGCCGTCCCTCGTCCATCGAGAGGGACTCCAGGGCGTCCACCCAGGCGCGGCCCCACCAGCTGTCCGCGAACGGCCCCTCGTCGTCGCGGGTGCGGGCCGGCACCGCTTCGAAGGTCCGCCGCAGATCGTCGGGGCCGGGGCGTGCGGCCGGGCGGGGGGTCGGGCGAGGTGTGGGGCGGGGGCTCATGCGGGCCTCCGGAGGGAGACGAGGTCGGCCAGGTCGCGGTCGCTGAGTTCGGTCAGGGCCGTCTCGCCGGTGCCGAGGACCGCGTCCGCCAGGGCCCGCTTGGACTCCAGCAGTTCACCGATACGGTCCTCGACCGTGCCCTCCGCGATCAGCCGGTGCACCTGCACCGGCTGGGTCTGGCCGATGCGGTACGCACGGTCGGTGGCCTGTTCCTCGACGGCCGGGTTCCACCAGCGGTCGTAGTGGATGACATGGGCGGCCCGGGTCAGATTCAGTCCGGTGCCTGCCGCCTTGAGGGAGAGCAGGAAGACCGGCACCTCGGCGGACTGGAAGCGGTCCACCATCCGCTCCCGCTCGGGCACCGGCGTACCCCCGTGGAGCAGTTGGGAGGGGATGGCCCGGGAGGCGAGGTGTGCGGAGAGGAGCCGGGCCATCGTCACGTACTGGGTGAAGATCAGGACGGAGCCGTCCTCGGACAGGATGGTGTCGAGCAGTTCGTCGAGCAGGGCGAGCTTGCCCGAGCGGCCGGTGAGCCGGGTCGGCTCCTCCTTGAGGTACTGCGCGGGGTGGTTGCAGATCTGCTTGAGCGAGGACAGCAGCTTCATGATCAGTCCGCGGCGGGCGATGCCTTCCGATGCCTCGATGTGGGCCATCGTCTCGCGCACCGCGGCCTCGTAGAGCGTGACCTGCTCCCGGGTGAGGAAGACGGCGTGGTCGGTCTCCGTCTTGGGCGGCAGTTCGGGCGCGATGCCGGGGTCGGACTTCTTGCGGCGCAGGAGGAAGGGGCGGACCAGCCGGGAGAGCCGCTCGACCGCTTCCTCGTTGCCGAGTCCGGCCGCCGTCCCGGTGTTCTCCACGATGCGGGCGTGCCGGGCGCGGAATGCCTTGAGCGGGCCGAGCAGCCCCGGGGTCGTCCAGTCGAGGAGCGCCCAGAGCTCCGAGAGGTTGTTCTCCACGGGGGTGCCCGTGAGGGCGACGCGGGCGGGGGCGGGGATGGTGCGCAGCGCCTTGGCCGTGGAGGAGTGCGGGTTCTTCACGTGCTGTGCCTCGTCGGCGACGACCAGACCCCAGGTGTGCGCGGCGAGCTGGGCCGCGCTCGATCGCATCGTGCCGTACGTCGTGAGGACGAAGCCGCCGTCGGGGTCGGCCAGCGTCCTGTCGGTGCCGTGGAAGCGGCGGACGGGGACACCGGGCGCGAAGCGGTTGATCTCGCGGTGCCAGTTGCCCAGGAGGGAGGCAGGGCAGATGACCAGCGTGGGCGCGGGGTGGGCACGGTGCAGGTGGAGCGCGATGACGGTGATCGTCTTGCCGAGTCCCATGTCGTCGGCGAGGCAGCCGCCGAGGCCCAGTGCGGTCATCCGGTCCAGCCAGGCGAGCCCGCGCAGCTGGTAGTCGCGCAGGGTCGCGTCGAGGCCGGGCGGCGGCGGGACGGTGGCGTCGTCGGAGACGATGCGCGCACGGAGTGCGGCGAGGGCGCCGACGGGAACCGCCTCGACCTGCTCCCCGTCGACCTCGGCACTGCCGGTCAGGGCTACGGCCAGGGCGTCCACCGGGTCGAGCAGGCCCAACTCCCGCTTGCGCGCCTTGCGTACGAGCGCGGGGTCGACCACCACCCACTGGTCGCGCAGCCGCACCACGGGCCGGTGGGCCTCGGCCAGTGTGTCCATCTCGGCCTCGGTGAGCTGTTCGTCGCCCAGCGAGAGCTGCCAGTTGAAGGAGAAGAGCTGCTCGGCGTCGAAGAACGAGGTGCCGTCGGTGGCCGAGCCAGGAGCGGTCCGGACAACGGCCGCCGCGGTGAGCGAGCGGGCCAGTTCCCGTGGCCAGTGGACGGTGACGCCCGCACCCGCCAGCCGCGCCCCCGCGTCGCTCAGGAGCTCGTAGAGCTCGTCCTCGGTGAGGGCGAGTACATCGGGGACCGGCTGGTCGAGCAGTCGTTCCAGTGGTGCCCAGACGCGGGCGGCGCGGCGCAGCGCGAGCACCGCGTCGATCCTGGCGCGCGGGCCGAACGGCTCTCCTCCCCCGCCGTTCCACAGGGCCGCCGCGTCGATGACATACGTCGGGTCGGCCAGGCTGTGGACCTGTGTGATGGCCGCGGCGGCGTGGCGCGCGGGGGCCGCGTCACCGGATTCACTGTCGTGGTCCCCGCCGTTGCCGTAGGTGCCGGCGGTGTCGAACAGCTCGTACGCCGACAGGTCGAGCCGGAGCGAGACACGCACGCCCGCGTCGAGCCCCGCGGCCACCTCGACGGCCCAGGCGCGCGCACCGGGCAGGTGCTGTGCCTCGCGGGCGGCGAAGGGGGCCCCCATCGCGTACGCCGCGGCCGGTGTACGGGGCAGGGTGTCGGCGACGGCGTCGAGGAAGGACCCGATCAGGGCTGCGGGTTCGGGCACCTGGAGCGGCGTACGGTCCGGGAGGGGGACCGCGTGCCCCTCGGGCGGCATGGCGGCGGCGACGGCTCTGAGGTGGGCCACGTCCTCGGCGTCCCGCGGCCCGGCGCGCCAGGCGTCGTGGTCGTCGGCCGTCAGTCCGGGCAGGAGTCTGCCGCGCGCCACCAGGTTGAGGGCGTGCAGCGCGGCGGCGCCCCAGCACCGGGTGGCGGGGTGGGCGGAGGCGAGATACCGGGCGCGGACGAGCAGAGGGACGGCGTCGGCAAGGGACAGCAGCACCGCGGGCACCGTGTGCCGACGGACGCCGTCCGTGCCCTGTCGCCGTACGACGGTGAGCTCGGTAGTCGTGTGCTCCAGACCTTCGATGCCGTCCAAACCGCCGAAGGGCGCGGACCCGCCCTGCTCGGCGTCGTCCCAGAAGGCGATCCGGCCGTCCCTGGGCAGGGCCGCGGGGAGGAACACGGCGGCTCGGCGCAGCAGACGGTCGGTGGCCGGGCTCTGTTCGTCCTGCCTGCCCCGCACGCTCCACCGGTCCTGTTGATCCCTCTGGTTGCGCACCCTGATGCCGCCCCCCTCCTGCCTCGATTCGCGACCTTCTCCCATGACTGGCGAGTCTAGGCGGGTGGTCTGACAGGGAGCCCCGCCCCACCGTCACCGCAGGTCAGGGGCAGGGTGGGGTAGGGCGGGGCAGATCAGTGGCGGGTGAGCGGCTTGGCGTCGGACGCCGTCGGCGCGGGGGCGGCGGCAGGTGGCTGCTGCGGCCACACGGGCGGCTGGGGCTTCTCGGCGAGCGCCTCCTGCACGAGCTGCTGCTGCGGCGGCGCGGCCCGCTCCAGGAAGCGGAGGAGCTCGACGGGGAACGGCAGGACAAGGGTGGAGTTCTTCTCCGCGGCGACCGCGACCACGGTCTGCAGCAGACGCAGTTGCAGCGCCGCCGGCTGGCCGGCCATCTCCTTGGCCGCCTCGGCGAGCTTCTTCGACGCCTGCAGTTCCGCATCGGCGTTGATGACCCTCGCGCGCCGCTCCCGGTCCGCCTCCGCCTGTCGCGCCATGGAGCGCTTCATCGTCTCCGGAAGCGACACGTCCTTGATCTCGACCCGGTCGATCTGCACGCCCCAGCCCACCGCCGGACTGTCGAGCATCAGCTCCAGGCCCTGATTCAGCTTCTCCCGGTTCGACAGCAGATCGTCCAGATCGCTCTTGCCGATGATCGACCGCAACGACGTCTGCGCCATCTGCGACACCGCGAACCGGTAGTCCTCCACCTCGATGACCGCCATCGCCGGGTCGACGACCTTGAAGTAGATGACCGCGTCCACCCTGACCGTCACGTTGTCCCGGGTGATGCCGTCCTGCGCGGGCACGGGCATCGTCACGATCTGCATATTGACCTTACGCAAGCGGTCCACACCGGGAACGATCATCGTGAAGCCCGGTCTGCGCACCTCACGGCTGAGCCTGCCGAGCCGAAGGACGACGCCCCGCTCGTACTGCCTGACGACCCGTGCGGCGGCCATGGCGTACACCGCGGAGACCGACGCCACGCTCACTGCTGCGATCACTAGCTCCTGGACCATCACGGCCCCCTGACAGCCGACGTTGCGGGAAAGAGCGCTATTACCACGATATGCCCACTATGTACACCGATCGAACCTCCGGCCGGACAACTGTCGCCCGGCCGGCCGCGCACCGGATGCCGGAGCGGCGGGGAGCGGGCAAGGTGGCCAGCGCCAGCATGTCTCCGTGACGTAAAGATGCGCCGGACGAGCAGACGAGGACCCGCCCATGTCCGTGACCTTGCCCGATCACCACCGTCGACGCCGTCTCGGCATCGCAGCCGGAGCAGCGCTCCTCATCCTGACCGTCTCGGGCTGCTCCGGTCTGGGGCGCACCGCCGTCGGACCCGTCACGTACACCACCGAGCGGCACGCCGTGATCGCCGTGCACAGCCCGAGCGTGAAGGGCTGTCACCGCCTGCCGCTGGGTGCCCACGAAGTCCACAACGGCACGCTCGTCGACATCGTGCTGTACCGCGACCGCAACTGCCGGGGCGGCGATACGACGTACGTCGCGACCACGCTCACCAATGTCATCGCCCCCGGCAATCCGCCCTGGCGCAGCTACACCATCGTCCACTGACCGGCCGCACTACCGCAGCAGGAACTCCTGGGCCGCCTTCGCTCCCGCGTCGGACCGGCTCTGGGTGGAGTGCCCCGCCCCGTCGATGACCGCCAGCCGGGCGCGGGGCTGTTCTGCGGCCACCTGCCGGGCCCAGGCGGGCGGCGTCGACAGGTCGCGGTCGCCGGACAGCAGCAGGACCGGCATGGACAGCTTCCGGTCCGGTACGGAGCCGCCGGGGCGCGAGACGGGCCAGGGGAGGCAGGTCTGCGGAATGCCCTGCTCGCCCGCGGTCCTGGCCTCGAAGGGCCAGACGGTACCCGGCTCGATCCGCCGCACCGCGCGGTCGAGTGCGGCCTCCCGGCCGGCGGGCGGGGCGGTCGAATCGCCCCAGGGCCACGCGGTGTCCGCGCACAGCGTCGCGGCGTGCAGCCCGGAGCTGAAGTCCTCGGGCGGAACCCCCTCGGAGCCGTAGAAGCTCTCCACCAGCTTCTTCAGCGGGTCGGGGTCACCGGTCGCGGAGGTGTGGATGGCGTCCAGGACGCCGAGATCCGGGTTGGTGAGCTTCGGATCGATGATGCTCGCGATGACGAGCAGATTGAAGACACCGGTTCCGTTGCCGTCGCGGCGTACGACCTTGGCGACGTCCTCGGCCGGGTCGTAGCCGCAGGACTGCTCCTCGCACGCGGTACGCAGCACCTTCGCGGCATGGCCGAGCGACGCCTCGTACAGGGCGCCCGCCCCGTCCAGCGGCACCACCGAGTCGAGTACGAGCCTCTCGACGCGCCCGGGATGGGTGAGGGCGTACCGGCCGGCGGTGAAGGTCCCGTACGAGACTCCGTCGACGGCCCCCCACGACCGGACCGAGAGCGCGGTGCGGAGATCCTCCAGGTCGGCGACGGTGTCGGAGGTGGTGTAGAAGTTCCGCTTCTCGCCGAGCCGGCGGGCGCAGTCCCGTACCGCCCCCGCGGTCGGGGCGACGGTGTCGCTGCTGCCGACCTCGCTCTGCAGCGCGGGACAGTCGACGGCCGTACCCCCGGTGCCTCGTTGGTCGATCATCACCAGGCGGTACTCGCCGAGCGCCTTCGGGAGCCGCTTGCGGATCGTGGGGGCGATGGACACCCCCGGCTGGCCCGGCCCTCCGGTGAGGAAGAGCAGGGTGCCGCGCGGCGCGTCGGGGCTGCCCGCGGTGAGCACCTGGAGTTTCAGGGTGCCGTCCACCTTGCCCGTACGGTCCAGCGGCACCGTCAGATCGGCGCAGGTGGCGTCGGCCTGACCGGGGCACGGCCGCGGGTCGCTCAGTGCGGGGCGCGAACCGGAGCGGGCGGACGGCGGGGCGGAACCCTCCGGGGCCGCGCCCGCGCAGGAGGCCACGGTGAGGGCTGTCGCCAGGGCTGCGCAGGCGCGGGAAAGGCGGTGGGCCATGGATGGTTCCCCCGTGGAGTCGGTCGCGCGCGAGGAGCGGAAGGACGTCCGCTCCACCGTACTTACGCGCGCCTGCCCAGCAACGCAAGCAGCCGCGTCGTCCGGTGGTGCCGGTTACGGGCGATCAGCGCGAACACGACGACGAGCACCGCGGGCATGACAGCGTTCGGCGGGTCGAGGAGCGTCAGCTGCACGACCGAGGCGCCGGCCGACAGCGCGGCCAGCGCGATCGCGGCCACCCCGGACAGCAACGGGATCAGCAGGGCGACCGCGCCTGCCATCTCCAGGCCACCGATCACGTACATCGCACCGCTGCCCCAGCCCATCCGGGCGAAGGACTCCACCGCCGACTCATGGGCGATGAGCTTGGCGAACGCGCTGAACGCGAAGAAGAGCGCGAGGAGGAACCGCGCCCCGGTCAGGACGACGGCGCCCTTGCCGCTCTTCGGCCCGGCGGCGGTGACTGCGGCGGGCGTGGCTGCGGCGGGCGTGGCTGCGGCACTACGAGCGGTCGTGGACATGACAGAGATCTCCCCGGGGGTGTGTTCTGTGAGGAAGCCGGGCTCTTCGCCGCTTCGCTTCCGTTGCGCTTACAGAGAGGTAGACCGGGCCGGGGTCCGGAACTCATCGCCCTTCCGGACCCCGATCCGCATTGATTTCCGGGCTACTTGGGACGCGCGCGCACCCAAACGCCGTCCTCGGTGAGATACCGGTCCACTGTCAGACCGGCCGCGTCGAGATGGCTCTCGAACTCCTCCACGGAGAGCTCGCGCGACCTGAAGGTCTGAGTCCACCGCGCGTCGTCGAAGTGGTACTCGGCGCGCACCGAACGCACCCCGTCCCCGACCGGTTCGGCGGAGACGATCCGTATGGTGCAGCCCGCTTCCACGTCCACGCGCTCGCGCGGCAGATCGGTGCCGTAGTCGGCGCCCTCCCGCTGGATGAGGACGACCCCGCCGTCCCGGACGTGCCTCCGACAGGTCCGCAACAGTCCGTCCCTGACCCGGTGATCGCTCGAATGCACCAGGAACGACGCGAGCATCACCACGTCGAAGGTCTCCCCGGCGAGGTCCAGCGACTCGATGGGGCTCTGTACGGTGCGGGCTCCGCGGACGCGCTCCAGCATCTGCGGCGATTCGTCCACGGCGGTCACCCGGAACCCGCGCTCGACCAGTGGGTGCGTCACCCGGCCCGTCCCGCAGCCGAGTTCCAGAATGCTCGCTCCGGCGGGGACGGCCGCCTGGATCACGTCGGGTTCGTCGCCGACCGACAGCCGGGAGTAGAGCTCGACCGCGCAGCCGTCCGGGGTGATGGCGCCGGGCCCCGTCCCTGAGTGCCCCTCACGTATCAGTTCTCCGCTCATGCCCGGCAGAACGTACGGGCTCGGACCGCCGTTCCCCGCCCGGCCGGTCCGCCGGTACGCCGAGGGCCCGGCCGGTCACCCTCCGTGGCCGCCCTTTTCTCCTTCGGCCCGGAGGTCCATGCTGGGAGGTGAGGCGATCGTCATGCGTACCGGCAGTGAACCCGCGACCGCGCGCAGCCCCCTGCGGATGCGGCTGGCTCTGGCCCTGTTCGGCCTGGCCTGGGCGGTCTTCGGCCTGGCCGCCTTCACTCTGACCGGCCGTCCCGGCTGGGCCACGGCGTGCGGTGTTCTGCTGGTGCTGACGCTCACGGACGTCGGCATCCTCGTCCACCACATCCGCCAGGGACCGCACTACCAGCCAGGGCGCGACATCCCGCCGTACGAACCCGATCGCGGCGGGCGCGGCCGGTTCAGCCACTGAACCGCACGCTCCGGACCGCCGTCAGGAGGGCCGCTCGTCGAACCGCGCGGCCTTCAGATACTCCGGCTTCGGGTCGAGCGCGGCGGCGAGGCGGAAGTGCCGGGTCGCCTGACCGGGGCGGCCGGCCCGCTGGAAGGTGCGGGCCAGGGCGAAGTGCGCGAAGGCGTTGTCCGGTTCACGCTCCAGTACGAGCTCGAATTCCAGCTCGGCCGGGCGGAGTTGGGCTGCGGCGAAGAAGGCACGGGCCCGCAGCAGGCGGGCCGCCGTGTTCTCCGGATGGGCGGCGATCACCGAGTCGAGCAGCTTGACCGCACCCCGTGGATCGCGTGCCGCCAGCAGTTGCTCGGCCGCACGGAAATCGATGACATGGGTTTCCGGGTTCGTCTCGGGCACGGTCGCATCCTTCCCCTCGCTCGCCGGTTTCCAACGTCCCGCCGGGTCACGGTATTCCGTGCGGACCTTGCGGGGCAGGGGCCGGTACGGAGAAGTCAGCGGGCCGCCGCTCGCTCCACCAGCTCCGCCCAGACCTCGCGGACCTGCGGCTCCAGCTTCTCCAGCGGACCGTCGTTGTCGATGATCAGGTCCGCGACGGCCCTGCGCTGCTCACGCGTGGCCTGCGCAGCCATCCGGGCGCGGGCATCGGACTCCGTCATCCCACGCAGCCGCACGAGCCGGTCGAGCTGCGTCCCGGGGGTGGCGTCCACGACCACGACCAGGTCGTACAGCGGTGCGAGGCCGTTCTCGGTGAGGAGCGGGACGTCGTGGACGACGACGGAACCGGGGCCCGCGGCACGCTCCAGCTCGGCGGAGCGCACACCGACCAGCGGGTGCACGATCGCGTTGAGCGCGGCGAGACGGCCGGCGTCGGCGAAGACGATCGCGCCGAGAGCCGGCCGGTCCAGGGTGCCGTCGGCGCTCAGGACTCCGGTGCCGAAGGCCTCCACGACGGCCGCGAGCCCGGGGGTACCGGGCTCTACGACCTCGCGGGCGATCCTGTCGGCGTCGATCAGCACGGCGCCGTGGCCGACGAGCAGCCGCGACACTTCACTCTTGCCGGCGCCGATCCCGCCGGTCAGGCCCACTTTCAGCATGGACGGCAGCCTAGTGCCCGCCCGCCGTACCGTCATGGCCCGGTCAGGCGTCGCCCTCGCGCTCGGCGAGGAACCTTTCGAATTCGAGGCCGATCTCGTCCGCGGACGGCAGATCGACGGGTTCCGCCACCAGGTTGCCCCGGGTCTCGGCGCCCGCGACCGCGTCGTACTGGTGCTCAAGGCCCTCGACGAGCGTGACGAGCTCCTCGTCACCCTGGCCGATCTGCCGGTCGATTTCGGTCTGCGTACGGTGCGCCTCGGTGCGCAGCGTGTGCGCGACACTCGGCAGGACCAGGCCGGTCGCGCCGGTGATCGCCTCCAGCGCGGTGAGCGCGGCGTCCGGGTACGAGGAGCGGGCCACGTAGTGCGGCACGTGGGCGGCGACGCCCAGCACGTCGTGTCCCGACTCCATCAGGCGGTACTCGACGAGCGCCTCCGCCGAGCCGGGCACCTGTGCCTCGTCGAACGGGCTGCGGTGTCCGGGCATCAGGTCCGTGCGGTTGCCGTGCGGGGTGATGCCGACCGGGCGGGTGTGCGGGACGCCCATGGGGATGCCGTGGAAGTTGACCGCGAGACGCACACCGAGCCGCTCGACGATCTGCTCCACGGCAACGGCGAACCGCTCCCATTCGACATCCGGTTCGGGCCCGGACAGCAGCAGGAAGGGCGCCCCCGTCGCGTCCTGCACGACTCGGACGTCCAGGGTCGGGGCTTCGAACGACGCCCAGCGGTCACGCCGGAACGTCAGCAGCGGGCGCCGTGCGCGGTAGTCGACGAGCCGGTCGTGGTCGAAGCGCGCCACTATCTGGTGCGGCAGCGTTTCGAGCAGACCGTCGACAATCTGCTCGCCGGTCTCACCCGCGTCGATGTATCCGTCGAAGTGGTAGAGCATGACCAGGCCGGCCGACTCCTGGGCGAGCGCCATATCGACGACGGCCAGGCCCTTCGGCTCCCATTCATACAAACTCTGCGGATCAAGCACGGTTACCGCTCCTCCTCGTGTTCCCCAGGAAGAACGCCACAGCGGGCATGGGCATTCCCGCCCCCACGCCCCGTTCACGGCCGGATCGGGCCGGAACTCGGTTGCGCAGCGCGGCGATCGGACACCGGCGGCCTCCGGGCACGAGGCCCGCGAGCATTGGTCCAGACCTTGACATGACCACAACCGCTCCCTACCGTCACTGGGCAGCACGTTCAGACACTCGCCCTGCATTCATGTACGAGAACGTCTCGAATCCTCGACGGGAAGGCACCCCCATGCGCACCCGCACCCCCCTCACCACCCTGCTGGTCACCGCTCTCGCCACCGGCGGACTGGCTCTGGCCACGGCCGGGCCCGCGGAGGCCGCCGTCATCGATGTGACCACGGCGGCCCAGCTCAAGTCGGCGCTCCTCGCCGCGGCTCCCGGCGACACGATCCGGCTCGCCGACGGCACGTACACCGGCAACTTCAAGGCGACCACCCCGGGCACATCCGCCGCACGCATCACCCTCACCGGCTCCAGCAGGGCGGTCCTCACGGCGGGCGGCGGCTACGGGCTGCACCTCAACGGCGCCTCGTACTGGACCGTCAAGGGCGTCACCGTCACCGGCGGACAGAAGGGCATCATGACCGACGCCGCGAACAGCGTCGTCATCGACTCGGTGACCGTGCACGACCTGGACATGGAGGGCGTCCACTTCCGCAAGTCCAGCCGGAACGGGATTCTCCGGAACTCCCGCATCTACGACACCGGGCACGACGGCCGCGGCATGGGCGAGGGCGTGTACGTCGGCTCGGCGGGCGACCTCACCGACCGCAGCGACCAGGCACAGATCCTGAACAACGTGATCGGCCCCGGGGTCGGCGGCGAGAACATCGACATCAAGGAAGGCACCACCGGAGCCAGGATCATCGGCAACACCTTCGACGGCAGCGGTCTGACCGGCGCCAACTACGACGACTCATGGGTCGACGTGAAGGGCAACAACGTCCTGGTCGAGGGCAACAAGGGCTCCCGTACGACCAACAACGGCTACGAGACGCACACCCAGCAGAGCGGCTGGGGCTGCGGCACCGTCTTCCGCGGCAACACCTCCGACCTCACCGGCGCCGGCGGCGACAAGCAGCTCGCCGTCAACGTCACCAACAGCTCGTCGAGCTGCCGGACCACGGTGTACAGCAGCAACACCGTCACCGGCGGCAAGGGACTGACGAACATCCCCGTCACGCCCTGACCCACCGGAGACGCGAGTGAGGCCCGCCCCCCCGAAGGGAGCGGGCCTCACTTACTGCTCTACAGCTACTGCCGATGAGCGACCGGGGTCAGAGCTTCAGCTCTGGCCGCCCGCCAGCTTCTCGCGCAGCGCGGCCAGTGCCTCGTCCGACGCCAGGGCGCCGGAGTTGTCATCGGACTCCGAGGAGTACGAGCCGCCGCCACCGCTGCCGCCCGAGGCAGCCGGAGCGCTGCCGGCCGGGGCAGCAGCGCCCTCGGCAGCAGCGGCCTCGTCGGCCTCGCGGGACTTGATGACCTGGGCCTGGTGCTGCTCGAAGCGCTGCTGCGCCTCGGCGTACTGGGTCTCCCAGACCTCGCGCTGAGCCTCGAAGCCCTCGAGCCAGTCGTTGGTCTCGGGGTCGAAGCCCTCGGGGTAGATGTAGTTGCCCTGGTCGTCGTACGACGCGGCCATGCCGTACAGCGTCGGGTCGAACTCGACCGAGGCCGGGTCGCCACCGAAGGACTCGTTGGCCTGCTTCAGCGAGAGGCTGATGCGACGACGCTCGAGGTCGATGTCGATGACCTTGACGAAGATCTCGTCGTTGACCTGGACGACCTGCTCCGGGATCTCCACGTGGCGCTCGGCCAGCTCGGAGATGTGGACCAGACCCTCGATGCCCTCGTCGACGCGCACGAACGCACCGAACGGAACGAGCTTCGTGACCTTACCCGGGACGACCTGACCGATCTGGTGCGTCCGGGCGAACTGCTGCCACGGGTCTTCCTGCGTCGCCTTGAGCGACAGGGAGACGCGCTCGCGGTCCATGTCGACGTCGAGGACCTCGACGGTGACTTCCTGGCCGACCTCGACAACCTCGGAGGGGTGGTCGATGTGCTTCCAGGACAGCTCGGAGACGTGCACGAGACCGTCGACGCCACCCAGGTCCACGAAGGCACCGAAGTTGACGATCGAGGAAACGACGCCGGAGCGGACCTGACCCTTCTGCAGGGTCGTGAGGAACGTCTGGCGAACCTCGGACTGGGTCTGCTCGAGCCAGGCGCGGCGGGACAGGACCACGTTGTTGCGGTTCTTGTCCAGCTCGATGATCTTGGCCTCGAGCTCCTTGCCCACGTAGGGCTGGAGGTCGCGGACACGACGCATCTCGACGAGGGAAGCCGGCAGGAAGCCACGGAGGCCGATGTCGAGGATGAGACCACCCTTGACGACCTCGATGACGGTACCGGTGACGATGCCGTCTTCTTCCTTGATCTTCTCGATGGTGCCCCAGGCACGCTCGTACTGAGCGCGCTTCTTCGAGAGGATCAGGCGGCCTTCCTTGTCCTCCTTCTGGAGAACCAGGGCCTCGATCTCGTCGCCGACCTTGACGACCTCGTTCGGGTCGACGTCGTGCTTGATCGAGAGCTCGCGGCTCGGGATGACACCTTCGGTCTTGTAACCGATGTCGAGGAGAACCTCGTCCCGGTCAACCTTGACGATGACTCCGTCAACGATGTCGCCATCGTTGAAGTACTTGATCGTCTCGTCGATCGCCGCGAGGAACGCGTCCGCGTCGCCGATGTCGTTGACCGCAACCTGCGGAGTGGTGGCGGTGGTCTCGGTGCTGCTCGTCATGTGGGAAAGGGCTCCGGTACGGACAGTGAGTCGTAGGTACTGCTACGCCGTAAGCCCGTATCGCCATCTGAAGAAGCCGGACAGCCTGGAAAGCGACCAACCCGTTGTAGCGGGCGCCGCCTCGACAACCGAGGGGACATGCAACAGACGCGAGCGCGGCCTGCTAGGTCTGAGGCGCGCAGGCTCGCAGCGCAACTTGTAGCATACGGGGGCAGCCGGACAGGGTCAATGCGCGAAGGCGCACACCCGGGGCACAACGGCCCATTCCCGGCACAACTCATGTTCCCCGAGGCCACATCGGCCACGGCAATGTGTCGCACGCGCGCGTCCGTACCCACAGGTACCCCCAGGTACGTACCGCGTGCGGCGGGTGAAGGCAAACTACAACGACGGGCACGATGAGCCAAGAGACCTACGACGCCGAGCCTGAGGCAACGCGCCGGAACGCCGGAGAATCGGAAAGCAGCCGGGCAAGTCGCGGCTGGTGGGACCGGAACGCCGACGAGTACCAGAGCGACCACGGGGCCTTCCTCGGGGACGACCGTTTCGTCTGGGGCCCGGAGGGACTCGACGAGGCCGACGCGGCGCTGCTGGGACCCGCCGCCGCCCTGGACGGCCTTGACGTCCTGGAGATCGGCGCCGGCGCCGCCCAGTGCTCGCGCTGGCTGGCCGCCCAGGGCGCGCGTCCGGTGGCCCTGGACCTCTCGCACCGCCAGCTCCAGCACGCGCTGCGCATCGGAGAGGGCATCCCGCTGGTCGAGGCGGACGCGGGGAAGCTGCCGTTCCGGGACGGCTCATTCGACCTGGCCTGCTCGGCCTACGGCGCGGTGCCGTTCGTCGCCGATCCCGTGCAGGTGTTCCGGGAGGTGCGCCGGGTGCTGCGGCCCGGCGGCCGGTGGGTGTTCTCGGTGACCCATCCGATCCGCTGGGCGTTCCCCGACGAGCCGGGGCCCGAGGGGCTGTCGGTCGCCGCCTCCTACTTCGACCGTGTCCCCTATGTCGAGCAGGACGAACAGGGCGACGCCGTGTACGTCGAGCACCACAGGACGCTCGGTGACCGGGTGCGCGACGTGGTGGCGAGCGGCTTCCGGCTGGTCGACCTCGTCGAGCCGGAGTGGCCCGTGTGGAACAACCAGGAGTGGGGCGGCTGGTCCCCGCTGCGCGGCAACCTCATCCCCGGGACAGCGATCTTCGTCTGCGAACGGGACCGGTAGCGGGACCGGCAGGGACAGGCGTACGGGGCTGTCGGTGCGGCGTACGAGACTGGGGGCGTGATCCGTACCGACGCGCTGGACCAGTTGCCCGTACGCACCGCTGTGCCCGCCCTGGAGCGGGCGCTCGACGAGCGGGGCGTCGCCGTGCTCTGCGCGCCGCCCGGGACCGGCAAGACGACCCTCGTACCGCTCGTTCTGGCCGGGCTGACCGGCACAGGTCCTGTCCGGCGGGTCGTGGTCGCCGAGCCGCGGCGGATCGCGGCGCGCGCTGCGGCACGGCGGATGGCCTGGCTGCTCGGGGAGCAGCCGGGCGGGCGCGTGGGGTTCACGGTGCGCGGGGAGCGCGTGGTGGGGCGGGACACGGTGGTGGAGGTCGTCACCACCGGGGTGCTGCTCCAGCGGCTCCAGCGCGACCAGGAGCTCGCCGGGATCGATGTCGTGATCATCGACGAGTGCCACGAGCGGCACCTGGACGCCGATACGGTCGCCGCGTTCCTGCTCGACGTACGGGCCGCGCTGCGGCCGGATCTGCGGCTGGTGGCCGCGTCGGCGACGACGGACGCGGAGGGCTGGGCGCGGCTTCTGGGCGATGCCCCGGTCGTGGAGGCGCACGGTGTGTCGCATCCCGTGGAGGTGGTCTGGGCGCCGCCGGCCAGGCCCGTGAAACCGCCGCACGGGATGAGGGTCGATCCGGCGCTGCTGACGCATGTCGCTTCGGTGGTGCGCCGGGCGCTCGCGGAGCGGGACGGGGACGTGCTGTGTTTCCTGCCCGGTGTCGGTGAGATCGGGCGCGTGGCGGGGCAGCTCGCCGGGGTGGGCGCCGAGGTGCTTCAGGTGCACGGGCGGGCTCCGGCGGCGGTGCAGGACGCGGTGCTCGCGGGTTCCTCCGACGGCCGGCGTGTGGTGCTGGCGACCTCGGTCGCGGAGTCGTCGCTGACGGTGCCGGGGGTGCGGGTCGTCGTCGACTCGGGGCTGGCCCGTGAGCCCCGTACCGACCATGCGCGGGGTCTGAGCGCGCTGACGACCGTCCGGGCCTCGCAGGCCGCGGGCCGGCAGCGGGCGGGCCGGGCCGGGCGTGAGGCGCCGGGGGCGGTGTACCGGTGCTGGGAGCAGGCGGAGGACGGGCGGCTCGCGCGGTTCCCTTCGCCGGAGATCAAGGTCGCCGACCTCGCGGCGTTCGCGTTGCAGGCGGCGTGCTGGGGCGATCCGGACGCCTCCGGGCTCGCGCTGCTCGATCCGCCGCCCGCCGGGGCGATGGGCGCGGCCCGGGAAGTGCTGACGGCGGTGGGCGCCGTGGACACGGCGGGTCGGGTGACGGAAAGGGGCGTACGGATGTCCCGGCTCGGTCTGCACCCCCGGCTGGCGCGGGCGCTGCTGGACGGCGCGGCCGAGGTGGGCGGGCGGCGGGCGGCCGAGGTGGTGGCGCTGCTCAGCGAGGAGCCGCCCCGGGAGTACGGGGACGATCTGGCGGCGGCGCTGCGTACCGCGCGACGGGGGCAGGACGGCTATGCGGCGCGGTGGCGGCAGGAGGTGCGGCGGCTGTCCTCCTCGCTGGGGACGCTCAAGGGGGAGGGCCAGGGATCCGACGACGCGGCGGCCGGGCTGGTGGCGGCTCTGGCGTTTCCGGAGCGGGTGGCACGGGCGCGGGGTGAGGGAGCGTTCCTGATGGCGTCGGGGACAGGGGCGGAGCTCCGGGACGGTTCGCGGCTGCGCAGCGCGCCCTGGCTGGCGGTCGCGGTCGCCGACCGGCCGGCGCACTCGGCGTCCGCGCGGGTGCGGCTGGCCGCGGTCGTCGACGAGGACACGGCGCGGCTCGCGGCGGGGCATCTGCGGTTCTCGGGCGAGGAGGTGCGCTGGGTGGACGGTGATGTCGTGGCCCGTTCCGTGGAGCGGCTCGGGGCCGTCGAGCTGTCGGTGCGCGCGCTGAAGCAGCCGAAGCCGGAGCTGGTGCGCGGGGCGTTGCTGGAGGGGCTGCGGCGCGAGGGCACCTCGCTGCTGCGGTGGAGCCGGGACAGCGAGCAGCTGCGGTCGCGGCTCGCCTTTCTGTACCGGGAGCTGGGGGCGCCGTGGCCGGACGTGTCGGACGATGCCCTGCTGGCCCGTACCGAGGAGTGGCTGGAGCCCGAGCTCTCGCGGGCGCGGCGCCGTTCGGATCTGGCGCGGATCGACGCCGGGCAGGCCGTACGGCGGCTGCTGCCGTGGGCGACGGGCGAGGCGGCCCGGCTCGACGAGCTGGCACCGGAGCGCATCGAGGTGCCGAGCGGGTCGCGTATCCGTGTGGAGTACGGCGGGGCGCAGCCCGTACTGGCGGTGAAGCTCCAGGAGCTGTTCGGGCTGCGGGAGACGCCCCGGGTGGCCGGGGTGCCCGTCCTGTTCCATCTGCTCTCCCCCGCCGGGCGCCCGGCGGCGGTGACGGCGGATCTGGCGTCGTTCTGGCGGGAGGGCTACAAGGCGGTGCGGGCGGAGCTGCGCGGCCGGTATCCGAAGCATCCGTGGCCCGAGGACCCGACGACGGTGGAGGCCACCCGCTTCACCACGGCACGGCTCAGGCGGGACTAGGAGGTGCGCCGGGGCGGCGCGAGCGTGCCTCCAGCCAGAGGGCGAGCGCGAGGAGTCCGGCGGCGAGGAACAGGAAGCCCCAGGGCAGGTACGAGGTCAGCAGGAGGATCAGGACGCGCTGGGACTTGACCAGGTCGACGGTGTCGACGATGTAGTCCTCGCGCATCTTCACATGGCCGGCGAACGCCGTGACGGTGTCCTGCGACATGCCCATCTTCTTGGCGTTGCGCAGCTCCTCCTTGTGGATCTCCTCGCCGTTGACGGGGGCTCCGGTGACCGGGTCGACCCAGAACATCCGCTTGGTGGAGTACCAGCGGGTCATGCCCGTCTGGGCGACCTGCTCCGCCGTGATCTTGATGGGCATCTTCTTCGGCATGGGGACCTGGGTCCACGGGATGGTCTGCTCGAAGTAGTAGACCTCCATGCCGCGGAATGTGCGGGTGCCCTTGTAGTGGATGGGCGAGGTCGTGCGGCTCTGGGAGTCGAAGTACTCGTAGTCGCGTTTCTCGGTGAGGAAGGGCCACTTGAACTGGATGCCCTCGCGGCGGACGGGTTCGCCGTCGACCGTTTCGCCGGTGGCGTGGACGGGGTCCTGGCTGTGGGCGTCGAAGATGTAGCGCTCGGGGATCTGGGAGACCATCTTGCCGTCGGGGCCCTGGATGTAGGAGAGCGAGTCCCAGACGACGACGTCCCGTCCGGCGCTGCGCTCGATCTTCTCGGACTCCTCCACATTGCCCTTGAGGGTCTGCACGATGGTGACCTTCTCGACCGTCTCGGCCTTGAGGGTGCTGTAGTTCAGGAGGGTCGCCGGCTTCGCCTCCAGGACCATCTCCTGGTACTGGCTCGGCGGGACCTTCGCCAGCCGGGGAAAGGCGTACCAGCGCAGCAGCGGTGACATGGCGGCGAAGAAGACGGCGAAGGCCAGAAGTACGAGGCCGGCTCGGCGGCGCATGGTGGTGTCCTCCCTCTGTGTGCTGCCCGCGGGTGCTCCGGCGCTACTTCTTGGGGCCCGGGACGGTGGTCAGCAGGGGTTTGGGCGAGGTCTCGCCGGGTGGTGCTCCGATGGTGGTGACGGTGAACACGAGCGCGAGGGCTGCGGCCAGTCCTGCGGCGGCGGCGACTAGGGCACGCATGCTCGGCCTCCCGGGAGCGCGGATCTGATGGGGCGTCAGGGTCGGGGCACCGTAGCAACAGAGGCGCGAGATGAGAACACGCAGAACCGCCCCTCTGCCCGTGAGGGCGAAGGGGCGGCTGTGTGGAGCGGGGGTGAGGCGGTCAGGACACCGTGAGCACGATGTCGAGCGTGCCACCGCCCTCGGTGGTGAGGCGCAGCTTGTATGTGCCCGCGGTGCCGTCCGCGAAGAACTCCGGCAGCGTCAGGAGGCCGTCCGCGCCTGTCCTGAGCCCCGAGAGGGTGCGTACGGCGGTGCCGTCGGCGGCCTTGAAGTAGGGGCCCTTGTCGTTCTCGGCAGGCTGCTCGGCGTCGGTGATCATCGTGGCGGTGACGGCGACACCCGCGGCCGCGGCGCCCTTGTAGGTCGCCTTGACCTGGACGTCGTCGAACTTGGCACCCGAGGCGGCCGTCACGGCCGCGTCCCCGGTCCGGGCGATGGCGTCCGCCTGGCGGGCGCTGACGGTCGCGCCGTAGGTGAGCGTGCGCGGGTTGGTGGTGCCGGCGACGGCCGTCACCTTGAACTCACCGGTCTTCTCGCCCGCCTGGAGCACCGGGGAGGAGACCGTGCCGTCGGCCCCGGTGCGGAAGGTGACGCGGGTCAGCCCTCCGGCGAAGCGGGTGTCGGTGTCACCGGTGATGGTGAAGGTCACGGACGCCTTGGCGAGCGGGGCACCGAGGGTGTTCCTCGCCTTCACCTTGATCCGCTCGGCGAACGCTTCGCCCGCCGTGGCGGTCAGCGGGCCGGTGCCCGCGTTCTCCAGGCTGCCGAGCCTCTGGGACGGCGTGGGCGTGGGGCTGGGGGTGACAGGCGGCGTGGTGGGCGGTGTGGTGGTGGGCGGCTTCGGCTTCGGGGTCTCCGAGCCGCCGGACGCCGGGGGCTTCGGGCTCGGGCTCTTGCCTCCGCCCGGGGTGCCGGTGGCGCCCGGGGTGGGCGTCGGCGTCGGCGTGGGACTCGCCGAACCGCCGCCGCCACTGCCGCTTCCGCTGCGGGGACCGGTCGGCAGGACGCCCGTGCCGTCGGGAACCTCGTGGGTGCCGCGCTTGTAGTAGTCGAACCAGGAGCGCACCGTCCGCAGGTACTCCCGCGAGTGGTTGTAGCTCAGCACAGCCCGGTCGAGGTCGGCCCCGACCGCCAGGTTCCGGGTGCCGGCGCAGAGGTAGCGCCCGGCGGCGAGCGCCGCGTCGTAGATGTTGTTGGGGTCCTCGCGGCCGTCGCCGTTGCCGTCCTGGCCCCAGGTGGCCCACGTCTGCGGGATGAACTGCATGGGGCCGACCGCGCGGTCGTGGGTGGCGTCGCCGTCGTAGGCCCCGTCGTCGGAGTCCTTGATCAGCGCGAAGCCCTGGCCGTTGAGGGCCGGGCCGAGGATCGGGGAGAAGGTGGTGCCGTTCGCGTCGACACGGCCGCCGCGGGCCTGCCCGGACTCGACCTTGCCGATCGCGGCGAGGAGCTGCCACGGCAGTCGGCAGGCGGCGTCACTGCCGGCGACGGTCTGCTCGGCCTTCTTGTACGCGGCCAGGATAGAGGCGGGTATACCGGCTTCCGCGCTGCCGGTGACCGGCAGATTCACCGATGTACCGGGCTTGTTGGGCGTGGTCAGGGGCGGCAGGTCCGTGTAGTACGGCGAGTTGCCCGTGGCCGCGCTGTCGCCGGACGGTGAGGCACCGGCCGACTGCTGGTCGCCGCTTCCCGCGTTCCCGGCCAGTGGTGGTGCGTCGGGGCCCTGAGAGGCGGTGAGGGCTGCCACGGCAGCCGCGGCCACCGCGGTGGTGGTGGCCCCCCTGCGCAGTCGGCGGCCGAATTGCGCTGCCATACGTTCTGGTCCCTCCCCGTCGACGGCTGTTCGCGCTCCCCAGCGCGAGGACTCAGGCGACCCTACGGCAACTCCTGCCGCCCGAACACCGTGCGTTGACCGGTTCTTACGGTTTTCTCACGTTCCCGACAGCAAGTTGTACGGCATACCCTGGGAGGGGTACAGAGGCCCCCTCCGACTCGCCCATACTTGCCGCCATGCCGTTCACGCTCAGTCATGCCGCCGCCGTGCTGCCAGGAATCCGCAGGACGGGCACCGCACGCGGTCCGCTTGTCGCCTCGGCCCTCGTCGCGGGTTCGTTCGCTCCGGATATGACCTATTTCGCGGATACCGCGATTCCCGGGGCGATGGAATTCGGCCAAGTGACGCACGCCGTATGGGGCGTGTTCACCGTGGACGTACTGATCGCGGCCCTGCTGGTGGCGTTGTGGCTGTTCCTGCGCGAGCCGCTGGTGGCCCTGCTGCCCGCGCGATGGCAGGGGCGGGTCCACACGTTCCTGCGGGGGCAGCGGCGGGAACCCGGTCCGCTCCGGCCCCTGGAGGTGCTCCGGTTCTGGCTGTCCGCGGCCATCGGAGCGGCCACCCATGTCGGATGGGACGCGTTCACCCACCACGACCGGTGGGGCACGGAGCTCGTCCCGGCGCTCAACACGAGCGTGGGCGGCTTCCCCTCCTACCAGTTCCTGCAGTACGGCAGCTCGGCCGTGGCACTGACGGTGCTCGTGTGGTTCACCGTGTCGGGGCTGCGGCGGACCGAGGCGGTCCCGGCGCCGCCGTCCGTGCCCGTCCTCGGCCGGCGGGAGCGCTGGTACGCGGGCGCGCTGCTGGCGGTCTGCGTGCTCCTCGGCGTCATCCACCGCTGCGCACGCTGGTACGCCTACTTCGGGCACATCTCCTCGCCCCTCGACATCATCCCGACCGCGTGCTTCGGCGCCGGGGCCGGGCTGGCGGTGGGGCTCGTGCTGTACGGGGCGTGGATCAGGCTGCGGAGCGGCGGGCGCACCGGGGAGGCGAGCCCCGGCCTTACGGAACACTCCCGTCCGGGATCTCGCTGATCTCGCTCTCCGGGGTGTAGCCACGCACGGCGGCCTTGCTGTCGCCCAGGCTGCGGTGGACAGCGGTCGCGATGCGTTCCAGGGTCCGTACGCCGTACTTCTGCGAGGCGTTGTCGTGACTCAGCAAGGCCATCCGGTAGTCGCGTCCGGCGCCGGTGAACGTACCGATGCTGTGCACCCGCCAGCCGTGCGTGGCCCGTGGCAGCCAGCCGTTCTTGAGATGAATCGTCACGTCGTCCGGAGCGCCCGCCGACACACCCCAGTCCTGCCCCGCGATCACCTCGTTCATCAGCTCCATCGCATAGGGGCGCCGGGAGACCGCGTCGAGCACCTTGAGCTGGTCGCGGGCGCTCGTACGTGTCAGGCCCCAGTAGCCGTCGCGCCCGAGGACGGTGTCCTCCGTACCGGCCCGGCGCAGCACCGCGTTCAGCCGGTCGCGGCCCAGGCTGCGCCAGAGCGACGATGCGGAGGCGTTGTCGGAACGGGTGATCATCGCGCGGGCGAGCCGTGCCTCCTCGGCGGTCAGGCCCCGGCCCTCGCTCTGGTTGGCCCGGTACAGCAGGCCCTCCAGGATGACGACCTTCGCGATGCTCGCGGCGTCGTACTGCAGGGAGGAGGACAGCCGGCAGGTCAGCCCCCGGCCGGGGGCGCTGACGGCGATGGAGACGGTGCCCGTACGCCCCTGGAGGGCGGCGCGTACGTCCGTGGCGATACGGGTGGCGAGTTCGGGGTAACTCGATGAACCGCACTCGGTGGCCGCCGACCACCCGCCCTTGGGCGCCGGTCGGGCCCACGCGTCGGCGGGGCCCGTTCCGGCGAGGACCGCCGCGAGCACGGCCCATCCACAGATGCGCGGGACGGGGCGCGCACGTTGCGACATGAGGAGCATGCGGACCAGTGTGAGCAGAGCGACCGGTGCGCGGCGCCGTGTGCTGGGCCATCCGGCCCAGCACCCCCGGGGTGCCGCTCACGTGCTGCTCAGGTGCCGGGGTGTCCGTCAGTGCGCGGCGGACTCCCAGTCCGTGCCCACGCCGACCGAGACGTCCAGTGGTGCGCGCAGTTCCACCGCGGTCGACATCTCGTGGCGAAGGATCTGCTCGACCCGCTCGCGCTCGCCCTTCGCGATCTCCAGGACGATTTCGTCGTGGACCTGGAGCAGCATCCGCGACTCCAGCTTCGCTTCGGTCAGGGCCCGGTCCACCTGCAGCATCGCGACCTTGACGATGTCGGCGGCCGTCCCCTGGATGGGGGCGTTGAGCGCCATTCGCTCGGCCGTCTCCCGGCGCTGACGGTTGTCGCTGTTCAGGTCGGGGAGGTAGCGGCGGCGGCCGAAGACCGTCTCCGTGTAACCGGTGGCCCTCGCCTCCTCGACGACTCGGTGCAGATAGTCGCGGACTCCGCCGAACCGCTCGAAGTAGGTGTCCATCAGACCGCGTGCCTCGCCGGCCTCGATGTTCAGCTGCTGGGAGAGGCCGAACGCGGAGAGCCCGTAGGCCAGTCCGTACGACATTGCCTTGATCTTGCGGCGCATCTCGGGGTCGACGGCCGACTTGTCGACGCCGAAGACCTGTGAGGCGACCGTGGTGTGCAGGTCCTCCCCCGAGGTGAACGCCTCGATCAGGCCCGCGTCCTCCGAGAGGTGGGCCATCACGCGCAGTTCGATCTGGCTGTAGTCGGCCGTCATCAGCGACTCGAAGCCCTCGCCGACGACGAATCCGCGGCGGATCGCCCGGCCCTCGTCCGTGCGGACCGGGATGTTCTGGAGGTTCGGGTCCGTGGAGGAGAGGCGGCCGGTCGCCGCGACGGTCTGGTTGAACGTGGTGTGGATACGGCCGTCCGCCGCGATCGTCTTGACCAGGCCCTCGACCGTGACCCTCAGCTTCGCCTGCTCGCGGTGGCGGAGCATGATGACCGGCAGTTCGTGCTCGGTCTGGGCCGCGAGCCAGGCCAGGGCGTCGGCGTCCGTGGTGTAACCGGTCTTCGTCTTCTTCGTCTTGGGCAGGCCCAGCTCGCCGAAGAGGACTTCCTGGAGCTGCTTGGGCGATCCGAGGTTGAACTCGCGGCCCACCGCGGCGTGCGCTTCCTTGACCGCCTGCTGCACGGCACCGGCGAACTGCTGCTCCATGCCTTCCAGATGGGCGCGGTCGGCGGCGATGCCGTGCCGCTCGAGACGGGCCAGCAGGATCGAGGTGGGCAGCTCCATGTCGTGGAGCAGCTCGGCGGCGCCGACCTCCTTCAGCCGCGTCGTGAACGCGTCACCGAGATCGAGGATCGCGCGGGCCTTCGCCATCAGGGCGTCGGCCTCCGCCTGGTCGTCCGCGCCGAAGGCCAGCTGCCCGTCGCCCGCGGCGGCGGGGGCGAGCTCACGGCCCAGATACTCCACGGCCAGCGCGTCCAGCGCGAAGGAGCGGCGGCCAGGCTTGACCAGGTAGGCGGCGAGCGCGGTGTCCATCGCGACGCCGTGGATCTGCCAGCCCTGTTCGGGGAAGACCCGCATGGCGCTCTTGGCGTTGTGCATGACCTTCGGCCGCTCCGGGTCGGCGATCCAGGCGGCGAACGCCTGCTCGTCGGCCTCGTCCAGCTGCGCGGGGTCGATCCAGGCGGCGGCCCCGTCGGCGGCGGCGAGCGCGATCTCCGTGACGGTGCCCGTGCCCAGGGCCCAGGTGTCCACCGTGGCGACGCCGAGCGGCTGTCCGCCGTGAGCCGCGAGCCAGGGCGCCACCGCTCCCGCGCCCAGCACCGCACCGTCCAGCTCGATGCCCGCGGCGGGCGCCGGGGTCTCGTCCTCGACGGCGCCGGGGTCGACGGCCAGCAGCCGCTCCCGCAGGCTCGGGTTACGGATCTCCAGGACGTCCAGCACTCCGGTGACCGCCGTGCGGTCGTACGGAGCGCGCTCCAGGTCCTGCGGGGTCTTCGGCAGCGCCACGTCGCGGACCATCTCGGTCAGCCGGCGGTTCAGCTTCACCGCGTCCAGGTGGTCGCGGAAATTCTGGCCCGCCTTGCCCTTGACCTCATCGGCGCGCGCCACCAGGTCGTCGAACGAACCGAACTGGTTGATCCACTTCGCGGCCGTCTTCTCGCCGACGCCCGGGATGCCCGGAAGGTTGTCCGAGGGGTCACCGCGCAGCGCCGCGAAGTCGGGGTACTGCTGCGGCGTGAGCCCGTACTTCTCCTCGACCTTGGCCGGGGTGAAGCGCGTGAGCTCGGAGACGCCCTTGGTCGGGTACAGCACGGTGACGTTGTCCGTGATCAGCTGGAACGAGTCACGGTCGCCGGTGACGATCAGCACCTCGAAGCCGGCCGCCTCGGCCTGGGTGGCCAGCGTCGCGATGACGTCGTCGGCCTCGAAGCCGTCGATCGCGAACCGGTCCGCACTCATCGCGTCGAGGAGCTCGCCGATCAGCTCGACCTGCCCCTTGAACTCGTCGGGGGTCTTGGAGCGGTTCGCCTTGTACTCAGGGAACTCCTGCGAGCGCCAGGTCTTGCGGGACACGTCGAACGCCACCGCGAAGTGCGTGGGCGCCTCGTCGCGCAGGGTGTTCGCCAGCATCGACGCGAAGCCGTACACGGCGTTCGTCGGCTGTCCCGTCCCTGTCGTGAAATTCTCCGCGGGCAGCGCAAAGAACGCCCGGTACGCCAGGGAGTGCCCGTCCATCAGGAGCAGGCGCGGTCGGTTGTCTGCCGTCTTCTTCGATGCCGTCTCAGCCACGCCCCCGATCCTGCCACGGCCCACTGACAATCCGGACCGGACGCGGCGTCCCACCGCCCGGTGCCAGGTGCGCTGTCGGTGGTGCGTGACAGGATCGTGAGCAGGAACACGTACACGCAGAACAGCGCAGGCTCAAAGGGGAGCACCATGGCCACCAGGCCCCCGACCGGTGACCCGGTCCAGGACGCGCCGCAGGTCGAAGCGGTCCAGCACGCGGCGGCCGGGCCGGCCGCCGTCGCGCACACGCTGCGCATCGCCCAGCAGCAGATGGGGGTCCGGCGCGCGGCGCAGACCCTCCTCAAGGTCAACCAGAAGGACGGCTTCGACTGCCCCGGCTGCGCCTGGCCCGAGGGCGACAAGCGGCACACCGCCGAGTTCTGCGAGAACGGGGCGAAGGCCGTCGCCGAGGAAGCGACCCTGCGCCGTGTCACCCCCGAGTTCTTCGCCGCGCACCCGGTCGCGGAACTGGCCACCCGCAGCGGCTACTGGCTGGGACAGCAGGGCCGGATCACGCAGCCGATGTATCTGGCAGAAGGCGCCGAGCGGTACGAGGCGGTCTCCTGGGACAGCGCCTTCGAGATCATCGCCGGGGAACTGAAAGCGCTCGGCTCCCCCGACGAGGCGCTCTTCTACACCTCGGGCCGCACGAGCAACGAGGCCGCGTTCCTGCTCCAGCTCTTCGCCCGGGAGTTCGGCACCAACAACCTCCCGGACTGCTCGAACATGTGCCACGAGTCGTCCGGCTCCGCGCTCACCGAGACGATCGGGATCGGCAAGGGCAGTGTCTCGCTGGAGGACCTCCACCACGCCGATCTGATCATCGTCGCCGGACAGAATCCGGGGACGAACCATCCACGGATGCTCTCCGCTCTCGAGCAGGCCAAATCGGCGGGCGCGAAGATCATTTCGGTGAATCCGCTGCCCGAGGCCGGACTCGAGCACTTCAAGAACCCGCAGACCCCGCTCGGCATGTTCAGGGGCGTCGCGCTCACCGACCTGTTCCTCCAGATCCGCATCGGCGGCGACCAGGCCCTCTTCCGGCTCCTCAACAAGATGATCCTGGAGGCGGAAGGCGCCGTCGACGAGACATTCGTGACAGAACACACCCACGGGTACGAGGAGTTCAGGGAGGCCGCCCGCACCGCCGACTGGGAAAGCACCCTGACGGCCACCGGGCTCGACCGCGCCGCGATCGAAGAGGCCCTGGCCATGGTCCTCGCATCGAAGCGCACCATCGTCTGTTGGGCCATGGGCCTGACCCAGCACAAGCACTCCGTGCCGACCATCCGCGAAGTCGTCAACTTCCTTCTGCTGCGCGGGAACATCGGCAGGCCGGGCGCCGGAGTGTGTCCCGTGCGCGGGCACTCCAACGTCCAGGGCGACCGCACCATGGGCATCTTCGAGCGGCCATCGACCGCCTTCCTCGATGCCCTCGACAAGGAATTCGGGATCACATCCCCGCGCCACCACGGCTACGACGTCGTGCGCTCCATCGAGGCCCTGCGCGACGGGGACGCCAAGGTCTTCTTCGCCATGGGCGGCAACTTCGTCGCGGCGACACCCGACACCGCCGTCACCGAGGCCGCCATGCGCCGCGCCCGCCTCACCGTCCACGTATCGACCAAGCTCAACCGCTCGCACGCGGTCACCGGCACCCGCGCGCTGATCCTGCCCACCCTGGGACGTACCGACAAGGACACCCAGGCGAGCGGCAAACAGTTCGTGACGGTCGAGGACTCCATGGGCATGGTCCACTCCTCCCGCGGCAACCTCACCCCCGCGAGCCCCCACCTGCTCTCCGAACCGGCGATCGTCGCCCGGCTGGCCCGCGCCGTCCTCGGCGCCGGATCCGCCACGAACTGGGAGGAGTTCGAGAAGGACTACGGCACGATCCGGGACCGAATCTCCCGCGTCGTCCCCGGCTTCGAGGACTTCAACGCCCGCATCGCCGCGCCCGGCGGCTTCACCCTCCCGCACGCCCCGCGCGACGAACGCCGCTTCCCCACCGCCACCGGCAAGGCCAACTTCACCGCGGCCCCCGTCGAGTACCCCGAACTGCCCGAAGGCCGGCTGCTGTTGCAGACCATGCGCTCGCACGACCAGTACAACACCACGATCTACGGCCTCGACGACCGCTACCGCGGCATCAAGGGCGGCCGTCGCATCGTCATGGTCAACCCCGAGGACGCCGAGGCCCTGGGCCTCACCGACGGCGGATACACCGACCTCGTCAGCGAGTGGAAGGACGGCGTCGAGCGACGCGCACCGGGCTTCCGCGTCGTCCACTACCCGACCGCACGCGGCTGTGCCGCCGCCTACTACCCCGAGACGAATGTCCTCGTCCCGCTCGACGCCACCGCGGACACCAGCAACACCCCGGCCAGCAAGTCGGTCGTCATCCGCTTCGAGAACATGCGGTGACGGCCCTCACGGCGGCCACCCACTAAGCGTTCGCTCAGCGGTCTGATAAGAACAGTGCACACAGCAATGAGTCAGCGCAGACGATCGGAGCCGGACCCCATGGGCGAGCACATCGCACCCAAGTTCCCCCAGGAGATCATCGACGAGTACGCCGCGCTCGGCGTCGACCTCCCCGCACTGTTCTCCGCCGGACACCTCGGCGAGCGCATGGGCGTCACCATCGTCGAGGCCTCCGCGGACCGTGTCGTGGGCACGATGCCCGTCGAGGGCAACACCCAGCCCTACGGACTGCTGCACGGCGGCGCCTCCGCCGTCCTCGCCGAGACCCTCGGCTCGGTCGGCACCATGCTGCACGGCGGCGCCACCAAGCTCGCCGTCGGCGTCGACCTGAACTGCACCCATCACCGGGGCGTGCGCAGCGGACTCGTGACCGGTGTCGCCACCCCCGTACACCGTGGCCGCACCACCGCCACGTACGAGATCGTCATCACCGACGAACAGGACAAGCGGGTCTGTACCGCCCGCCTCACCTGCCTGCTCCGCGACGCCCCGAAGCCCGCCGTCGGCTAGTCGGCGACAGTCCGAAGGACCCCCTGCCCGGCCCGGATGCGCACCGCATTCCGGACCGGGCAGACCCATATCCGAAGCTTTTCCGGCGCGTTGACCGACACGCTCGGTCAACACCCTTGACGTCGACGCCGGTTCCATGAGGCACTCAGCAACCGCACCGACCAGGGCAGCGACCGACTGGGCGATTCGAACACTTCTCCCAGATGTAACACTGCGTAACAAGTGTGGGATACACGAAAATAAAGCGCCGCCGACCCCCGAGCACACGGGGGCAGCTCCGCCGCGCCCTTCGTGCCCCTTTTCGTGCGACAACACCAGGACAGCACCAAGATCGCCTCAAGCCCCTTAGCGGAGCTGCGCGTTCTCAGCATGCGAGATATTTCCGGCCCGGGGAAAAGCCGCACATGTCCACACAGTCACCTCAAGCCTTCCTCAAGGCATAACAAGACAGTCACATCATGAGCCGAGCCGTCCCGCACCCCCTCACCTGCCCTTAGAGTCACGGCCAGTCACCGCGCCGCCGGGCGTGTCTGCTGAACGGCCCTGTACCAACCAAGGACTGCCCGGCGACCGACACGGCACCTCAAGCAGAGGAGGCCGCGCCAGGGAAAGGACTTTTCGTGCGACACCGTTCTTTGCTCATACTCACTGCCGTGCTCACCACAGGAGCACTCACACTCACCGCCTGCGGGTCGCGCGACGACGACAAGAAGAGCAGCGGCGGGAGCGAGACCCAGACCGTCGTCATCGGCGTCGACGCCCCCCTGACCGGCGACCTCTCCGCCCTCGGCCTCGGCATCAAGAACTCCGCCGACCTCGCCGTCAAGACGGCGAACACCGACAAGACGGTCCCGGGCATCAAGTTCGAGCTCAAGGCGCTCGACGACCAGGCACAGCCCTCCGTGGGCCAGCAGAACGCCGTCACGTTCATCGGCGACAAGACGGTCCTCGGTGTCGTCGGCCCGCTGAACTCCGGCGTCGCCCAGTCGATGCAGAAGCCGCTCAACGACGCCAACCTCACCCAGGTGTCCCCGGCCAACACCGGCACGGAGCTGACCCAGGGCAACGACTGGAAGACCGGCGACAAGAAGCGCCCCTTCAAGACGTACTTCCGTACCGCCACCACGGACGCGATCCAGGGTGCCTTCGCGGCGAACTACCTCTTCAAGACCGCGAAGATCAAGGACGTCTACCTCATCGACGACCAGAAGCCCTACGGCGCCGGTCTCGCCGCCTCCTTCAAGGCGACCTTCACCGAGCTCGGCGGCAAGATCGTCGGCACGGACAAGGTCAACCCCGACGACCGTGACTTCAACTCCGTCGTCACCAAGGTCAAGAGCTCCAAGGCCGAGGCCGTCTACTACGGCGGCGAGTACCCCGCCGGCGCGCCCCTGAGCCAGCAGCTCAAGGACAGCGTCAAGATCCCGCTCATGGGCGGCGACGGCATGTACAGCGCCGACTTCATCTCCCTGAACAAGAAGTCCCAGGGCGACATCGCCACCTCGGTCGGCAAGCCCGTCGAGGAGCTCGACTCCGCCAAGAAGTTCATCGCGGACTACAAGACGGCCGGCTACAAGGACGCCTACGAGGCGTACGGCGGCGGCACCTACGACGCCACCTGGTCGATCATCGAGGCCGTCAAGGCCG
The DNA here is from genome assembly GCF_053617235.1 of Streptomyces sp. NPDC055749. NCBI lineage: Bacteria > Bacillati > Actinomycetota > Actinomycetes > Kitasatosporales > Streptomycetaceae > Streptomyces > Streptomyces sp. NPDC055749. The sequence continues at coordinate 112,666 of NZ_JBSHFH010000018.1, forward strand.
TAGTCGCCGAGAACGACGGCAAGCTCCCCGACGACGCCCGCGTCAAGGTCCTCGAGGCCATGGCCAAGGTCCAGTTCGAGGGCGTCACCGGCCCGGTCTCGTTCGACGAGTTCGGCGACACCACCAACACCATGATGACCGCCTACCAGGTCGACGGCGGCAAGTGGGTCTCCAAGCTCAGCGAGGCCGTCAAGTAAGTCCGGCAAGGACTCCCGGTCACACATAGCAACCAGACCGCGCGGGAGCGCTACGAGCGCTCCCGCGCGGTGCCATATCCGAACCACTCCACGGAGGCCCTGCGGTGAACGAACTGCCGCAACAGCTGGCCAATGGACTCATCCTCGGCGCGATGTACGGTCTCATCGCGATCGGTTACACGATGGTCTACGGAATCATCCAGCTCATCAACTTCGCACACGGCGAGATCTTCATGATCGGGGGCTTCGGAGCCCTCACGGTCTACCTCGGGCTTCCGTCCGGAGTCTCTCTCCTCACTGCGATACCCCTCATGATCGCCGGCGGAATCATATGTTCCGTCGCGATCAGCGTGGCCGCCGAACGCTTCGCCTACCGGCCCCTGCGGACAGCGCCACGCCTCGCCCCCCTCATCACCGCCATCGGACTCTCCCTCGCTCTCCAGCAGGCAGTGTGGATGTGGTACCCGGACGCCACGAAGGACCGTTCCTTCCCCCAGTTCAAGGGCGAAGCGTTCGAAATCTTCGGCGCCAACATCCAACGCGGTGATCTCTTCGTCCTCATCGCAGCCCCCGTGTGCATGATCGCCCTGGGCCTCTTCGTCTCCAAGACGCGCTCCGGCCGGGGCATGCAGGCCACCTCGCAGGACCCCGATACCGCAAAGCTCATGGGTATCAACACCGACCGCATCATCGTCATGGCCTTCGCCATCGGTGCCGCGTTCGCCGCCGTCGCCGCCGTCGCCTACGGGCTCAAGAACGGCCAGATCGGCTTCCGCATGGGCTTCATCATGGGCCTCAAGGCGTTCACCGCGGCCGTGCTCGGCGGCATCGGCAACATCTACGGCGCCATGCTCGGCGGAGTCGTACTCGGCGTCGCCGAATCACTCGCCACCGGCTACATGAGCGAGGTTCCCGGCATGGAGCTCTTCGGCGGCGGTGCGTGGAAGGACGTGTGGGCCTTCGTCCTCCTCATCCTCGTCCTGCTCATCAGGCCCCAGGGCCTGCTGGGCGAACGCGTCGCGGACAGGGCGTGATACCGATGACCACCCACACCGCTCCCGCCTTCCTGCCGCTGCCCACCGCAGCGGCCCGCGCCCTCACCACCGCGGGCGCCGCAGTCGCCCTCGTCGGCACCTTCCTCGCATGGACCTGGACCGACGAGTTCCCCGGCGACCTCACGGTCACCGGCTACCCCGGCGGCCTCCAGGTCCTCGCCCTCATCAGCGCTGCGTTCACCCTGGTCTTCACCCTCTCCGGGTACGGCATCAAGGGCCTGCGCTGGCTCACCCCGGGCGGTACCAACAGCCCCACGAGGCTGTTCGCCCTCGGCACCCTCGGCGTCACCGGCTACACCATCGGCGCCATCACGGTGAAGCTCGGCGGAATCGTCAACCTCGAACCCGGAGCCTGGGTCAGCTTCGCCGGCGCACTCATCGCCGTCGTCGCCGCACTCGGACTCCCGAGCGACCAGCCCGCCGACAGCCACACCACACTCAATACGCTGGACCGCTTCACCGACAGCCTCCGCGCGCCCGCCCCGGGCCGTGCCAAGGAACTCCCGGCCTGGGCCGAGATCCTGATCATCGCCGGAGCCTTCGGTGTCGCGCTCCACGTATTCACGTACGGCATCGACACCGAGTACGCCGAACTCTTCATCGGCTTCATCATCACCGTCGGTTTCGGCTTCAGCGCCCTCGGCCGTGCCGGGCTCATCGCCCGCATCACGGCACTCACCGCCAAACACCGCAACGTCACCCTCGCCGCCGCTCTGATCGCGGCGTTCTGCTTCCCCTTCACCCAGCAGAACGAGCAGTACGCCCTCATCGGCGCGAACATCCTCATCTTCGCGACCGTGGCGCTCGGCCTGAACGTCGTCGTCGGCCTCGCCGGCCTCCTCGACCTCGGATACGTCGCCTTCCTCGGCGTCGGCGCCTACGCCGCCGCCCTGGTCTCCGGCTCCCCGATGTCACCCGTCGGCGTCCAGTTCCCCTTCTGGGCCGCCGTCCTCACCGGCGCCGCAGCCTCGCTCATCTTCGGCGTCCTCATCGGCGCCCCGACCCTGCGACTGCGCGGCGACTACCTGGCCATCGTCACCCTCGGCTTCGGTGAGATCTTCCGCCTGACCGTGAACAACCTCAACGGCGACAGCGGTCCGGACATCACCAACGGCTCCCAGGGCATCCCGAGCATCCCCGACCTCAACCTCTTCGGGTTCGACTTCGGGCTCAGCCACGACATCGGCGGCTTCACCCTCGGCAGGTCGGCCAACTACTACCTGCTGATGCTCGTCTTCACCGCCGTCGTCGTCATGGTGTTCCGCCGCTCCAACGAATCCCGCATCGGCCGCGCCTGGGTCGCCATCCGCGAGGACGAGACCGCAGCCACCGCCATGGGCATCAACGCCTTCCGGCTCAAGCTGCTCGCCTTCGCCCTCGGCGCGACCCTCGCCGGACTCGCCGGGACCGTACAGGCGCACGTCTCCTACACGGTCACGCCCGAGCAGTACCAGTTCGCCGGGTCCGTACCGCCCAACTCCGCGTTCCTCCTCGCCGCCGTCATCCTCGGCGGCATGGGAACCCTGAGCGGACCCCTCGTCGGCGCCGCACTGCTCTACCTGATCCCGGCCAAGCTGCAGTTCATGCAGGACTACCAGCTGTTCCTCTTCGGTCTCGCGCTCATCCTCCTGATGCGCTTCCGCCCCGAAGGCCTGGTCGCCGACCGCAGGAAGCAGCTCGAATTCCACGAGACCGGCCAGCTCGACGTACCACCGGACGTACCACTCACCGACACGGCCGCCGGAACCACGAAGGCGGGGGCGTGACCACCATGACGACAACAGCCACGACCACCACCGACGCCGGCACCCCCGTACTCGACGCCAGCGGCGTCACGATGCGCTTCGGCGGACTCACCGCCGTACGCAACGTCGACCTCAAGGTCAACGCAGGCGAGATCGTCGGTCTCATCGGCCCCAACGGCGCCGGAAAGACCACCTTCTTCAACTGCCTCACCGGCCTCTACGTCCCCACCGAGGGCAAGGTCAGCTACAAGGGCACCGTCCTGCCGCCCAAGCCCCACCTCGTCACCCAGGCAGGCATCGCCCGCACCTTCCAGAACATCAGGCTCTTCGCCAACATGACCGTCCTGGAAAACGTCCTCGTCGGACGCCACACCAGGACCGAAGAAGGCCTCTGGTCCGCACTGCTGCGCCTCCCCGGCTACAAGAAGGCCGAGAACGCCAGCCGCGAACGCTCCATGGAACTCCTGGAGTTCATCGGCCTCCAGGACAAGGCCGACCACCTCGCGCGCAACCTCCCCTACGGAGACCAGCGCAAGCTGGAAATCGCACGCGCACTCGCCAGCGACCCCGGACTCCTCCTCCTGGACGAGCCCACCGCAGGCATGAACCCCCAGGAAACCCGCGTCACCGAAGAGCTCATCTTCGCGATCCGGGACCAGGGCATCGCCGTCCTCGTCATCGAGCACGACATGCGGTTCATATTCAACCTGTGCGACCGCGTCACCGTCCTCGTCCAGGGTGAAAAGCTCGTCGAGGGCACCGCCGAAGTCGTCCAGGGAGACGAGCGCGTCGTCGCCGCCTACCTCGGCACCCCCTTCGAAGGCGCCCCCGGCGCCGAAGAAGTCGCCGAAGTCGAAGCGGCGGAAGCGGAAGCCGAAGCCGCCACCAGCACCACCAAGAGCACCGCCAAGGACACCACCACCGAGGAGGAGGACAACCGATGACCGCACTGCTCGAGGTCGAGGACCTCCGCGTCGCCTACGGCAAGATCGAAGCCGTCAAGGGGATCTCCTTCAGCGTCGAAGCCGGCCAGGTGGTCACCCTCATCGGCACCAACGGCGCAGGCAAGACCACCACCCTGCGCACCCTCTCCGGGCTGCTCAAGCCGCTCGGCGGGCGCATCCTCTTCGAGGGCAAGCCGCTCACCGACATCCCGGCACACAAGATCGTCGCACTGGGCCTCGCCCACTCCCCCGAGGGCCGCCACATCTTCCCCCGGCTGACGATCACCGAGAACCTCCTCCTCGGCGCCTACCTCCGTAACGACAAGGCAGGCATCGAGAAGGACATCCAGCGCGCCTACGACCTCTTCCCCATCCTCGGGGAACGCCGGAAGCAGGCCGCGGGCACCCTCTCGGGCGGCGAGCAGCAGATGCTCGCCATGGGACGCGCCCTCATGTCCCAGCCCAAGCTGCTCATGCTCGACGAGCCCTCCATGGGTCTCTCCCCGATCATGATGCAGAAGATCATGGAGACCATCGTCGAACTCAAGGCGGCGGGCACCACGATCCTGCTCGTCGAGCAGAACGCCCAGGCCGCCCTGTCCCTCGCGGACCAGGGCCACGTCATGGAGGTCGGCAAGATCGTCCTCTCCGGCACCGGAGCGGACCTCCTGCACGACGAGTCGGTCCGCAAGGCGTACCTCGGCGAGGACTGACACCACCCGCACTCCCGTACGCGAAGGAGGCCCGCACCCCGATCGATCCGGGGTGCGGGCCTCCTTCGTACGTTGTTGTCGGTACGGGGCTACTCGGCCGCCTTCTTCTTCTCCTCGGCGTCCTCGATCAGCGCCTCGGCGAGCTGCTGCATGGACAGCCGCCGGTCCATCGACGTCTTCTGGATCCACCGGAACGCGGCGGGCTCGGAAAGGCCGTAGTCCGTCTGCAGGATGCTCTTCGCGCGGTCCACCAGCTTCCGCGTCTCCAGCCGCTGGGACAGGTCCGCGACCTCGCCCTCCAGAGCCTTCAGCTCCGCGAACCGCGACACCGCCATCTCGATGGCAGGCACCACGTCGCTCTTGCTGAACGGCTTCACGAGATACGCCATCGCCCCGGCGTCCCGGGCCCGCTCGACGAGGTCGCGCTGCGAGAACGCGGTGAGCATGAGGACGGGCGCGATGGACTCCTCGGCGATCTTCTCGGCCGCGGAGATCCCGTCGAGGACGGGCATCTTCACATCGAGGATCACGAGGTCCGGCCGGTGCTCCCGGGCCAGCTCGACGGCCTGCTGCCCGTCACCGGCCTCACCGACGACCGAGTAGCCCTCTTCCTCCAGCATCTCTTTGAGGTCGAGACGGATGAGCGCCTCGTCCTCGGCGATGACGACACGGGTCGTCAGCGGCGGGACGTGCGACTTGTCGTCGTCGACGGCGTCTACGGGCTGGGGCGACTCGGGGGTGGTCACGGGGCTCCTCGTTGCGGGGCAGATGCAGCTGCCTTGAGCCTACCTAGCTGCGGTATGGTGTCACTACGCGGGGCACTTGCGGCCCTTCCTTTCTAAGGCCCCAGTACTCCAACTGGTTAGAGAGGCGGCTCTCAAACAGCCGACAGTGTGGGTTCGAATCCCACCTGGGGCACTTTTCCTTCGATTCGAAGGTTCCAAAGAACCAGCAGGCAGTCACGCGATCGCGTGACTGCAGTGCCGTTCACCTTTGTCCCGCTCTACTCGGGGCTGTCGTCCTCGCCGATGTGATGCACCCGTACCAGGTTCGTCGAGCCGGCCACTCCCGGTGGGGAGCCTGCCGTGATCACCACCACGTCGCCCTTCTTGCAGCGGCCGATGCGCAGCAGTTCCTCGTCGACCTGGGCCACCATCGCGTCCGTCGACTCCACGTGCGGGCCGAGGAAGGTTTCGACGCCCCAGGTGAGGTTGAGCTGGGAGCGGGTCGCGGCGTCCGGGGTGAAGGCCAGGAGTGGGATCGGGGAGCGGTAGCGCGAGAGGCGTTTGACCGTGTCGCCGCTCTGGGTGAAGGCCACCAGGAATTTCGCGCCGAGGAAGTCGCCCATCTCGGCTGCCGCGCGGGCGACGGCGCCGCCCTGGGTGCGGGGCTTGTTGCGGTCGGTGAGGGGTGGGAGGCCCTTGGCGAGGATGTCCTCCTCGGCGGCTTCGACGATGCGGGACATCGTGCGGACCGTTTCCACGGGGTACTTGCCGACGCTGGTCTCGCCCGAGAGCATCACCGCGTCCGTGCCGTCGATGACCGCGTTGGCGACGTCGGACGCTTCGGCGCGGGTGGGGCGGGAGTTGTCGATCATCGAGTCGAGCATCTGGGTGGCGACGATGACCGGCTTGGCGTTGCGCTTGGCAAGTTTGATGGCACGCTTCTGGACGATCGGGACCTGTTCCAGGGGCATTTCGACGCCGAGGTCGCCGCGGGCGACCATGATGCCGTCGAAGGCGGCGACGATGCCGTCGATGTTCTCGACCGCCTGGGGCTTTTCGACCTTGGCGATGACGGGGAGGTGGCGGTTCTCCTCCTTCATGATGCGGTGGACGTCGTCGATGTCCAGTCCGCTGCGTACGAAGGAGAGGGCGATGATGTCGGCGCCGGTGCGCAGGGCCCAGCGGAGGTCGTCGATGTCTTTTTCGGAGAGTGCGGGGACGGAGACGGCGACGCCGGGAAGGTTGAGTCCCTTGCGGTCGGAGACCATGCCGCCTTCGATGACGGTGGTGTGGACGCGGGGGCCGTCGACCTCGGTGACTTCGAGGGTGACGCGGCCGTCGTCGACGAGGATGCGTTCGCCGGTGGTGACATCGGCGGCGAGGCCGTCGTAGGTGGTGCCGCAGGTGTGGCGGTCGCCCTCCATCGGTTCGACGGTGATGGTGAAGTCGTCGCCGCGTTCAAGGAGTACGGGTCCTTCGCGGAAGCGTCCGAGGCGGATCTTCGGACCTTGAAGGTCGGCGAGGATGCCGACGCTGCGGCCGGTCTCTTCGGATGCTTTGCGTACGCGGTGGTATCGCGCTTCGTGTTCGGCGTAGGTGCCGTGGCTGAGGTTGAAGCGGGCGATGTCCATTCCGGCTTCGACCAATGCCTTGATCTGGTCGTATGTGTCGGTTGCGGGTCCCAGTGTACAAACGATTTTCGCTCGGCGCATGGTTTGAGCCTAGACCTTACCTACGGGTAGGTAATTGGCTCCGCATGACACCTCAACAACCTTTGCATGAAGGGTTATTGACAAGTGTTGAATTGTGCACGGGGGTGCTCTGATGAGCGTTTATCGGAGGGCGGGCGGTTCGATCGTGAAGGCCGCCTCGACCTGCGCGTGCACGGTCTGGCGTACGGGTTCGAGGTCGATGGGTTCGGCGTCGGCGGCGAGTTCCGTCGTCGCGGCCGCGCTGTAGGCGACTCTCTGTCCGGCGAATCCGGCGCGGGCGGGGCGGCCGATGCCCGTGCCGGTGTCGGCGAGTTCGAGGAGGGCGCCGAGTTCGGTGTCGAGGGCGTCGGCGTATTCGCGGGCCCGTTGGACGGCTTCGCGGACGGCTTGGCGGCGGGCGACCCCGTGGACGGGTGAGTCGGGGCGCAGGGCCCACCAGGGGCCTTCGACGCGGGTGAGTTCCTGGTCGGCGAGGCGGCTGGTGAGTTCGCCGAGGGCGGTGAAGTCGGTCAGCGTGACATTGAGCTGGACGCTGCCGTGGTAGGCGCGGACGCGTTCGCCGCGGCCGTGGCGGGTGAGTTCGGGGCTGATGGAGAGGGTGCCTGTTTCGAGTGTGTCGATGGCTTCGCCGTAGCTCTTGATCAGGGCGATGGCCTGGGTGTTGCGTCGGGTGAGGTCGTCGAGGGCGGCGCGCCTGTCGGTACCGCGGGCGGTGACGGTGACGAAGATGCGGGCGATCTCGGGGTCGGTTTCGATGCGGGCCTCGCCGCGGACGGTGACGCGGGGGGTTCGCGGGGTTCCGTAGGGGCGGGGGGTCTGGTCTTCGGTCATGCGTTCACTGTGGCACGGGGGTTGCGCGCGGTGGTGCGTACACGGTGGTCATCAGATCGAAACCTGCCCGGGGTGTTGCGGAAGGTGGTGGCTGGGCCAGAATCTACGCGCGTTGCTCGATTGAACGAGGAGTCAAGGATGCCGTTGAACCGTAGGACGTTTATGGGCCGTTCGGCTGCTGCCGGCGCGGGTGTGGCGATAGCGGGCGGTGCCGCGGCCGGGCAGGCCGGGGCGGCGGAGCGGGCGGGCCGGAGCCGTCCGGCGAAGCGTTACTCGTTCACCGTGATGGGCACGACCGATCTGCACGGCAATGTCTTCAACTGGGACTACTTCACGGACAAGGAGTTCGACGACAAGGCCCACAACGATGTCGGCCTGGCGAAGATCTCCACGCTCGTCGACCGTGTCCGGGAGGAGCGCGGGCGTCGCAACACGCTGCTGATCGATGCGGGTGACACCATTCAGGGCACTCAGCTCTCGTACTACTACGCGAAGATCGACCCGATCACGGCGAAGCGTGGTCCGGTGCATCCGATGGCGCTGGCGATGAATGCGATCGGCTATGACGCGGCGGCGCTGGGCAATCATGAGTTCAACTATGGAATTCCGGTTCTGCGGAAGTTCGAGGAGCAGTGCGATTTCCCGCTGCTGGGTGCGAACGCGCTGGATGCGAAGACGCTGCGGCCGGCTTTCGCCCCGTATGTGATCAAGCGGCTTCGTACGCCGCACGGTCGTGATGTGCGGGTGGCGGTGCTGGGGCTGACAAATCCCGGTATCGCGATCTGGGACAAGGCCAATGTGGGCGGGAAGATGGTGTTCCCGGGTCTTGAGGAGCAGGCGGCGCTCTGGGTGCCGAAGCTTCGGTCGATGGGCGCGGATGTGGTGATCGTGTCGGCGCATTCGGGTTCGAGTGGTACGTCGTCGTACGGGGACCAGTTGCCGTACATCGAGAACGCGGCCGGTCTGGTGGCGGAGCAGGTTCCGGGTATCGACGCGATTCTGGTGGGTCACGCGCACACGGAGATCGCCGAGTACTTCGTGACGAACAAGGAGACCGGGAAGCGGGTTCTGCTGTCGGAGCCGTTGAAGTGGGGGCAGCGGCTGACGCTGTTCGACTTCGATCTGGTGTGGGAGAAGGGGCGTTGGGTGGTCGAGAGGGCCGGCTCCGAGGTGCTGAACTCCAACACGGTGGCGGAGGACCCGAAGATCACTTCGCTGCTCGGTGACGAGCACCGGGAAGTGGTGGCCTATGTGAACCAGGTGATCGGTACGTCGGTGGTGGCGATGTCGACGGCTCAGGCGCCGTGGAAGGACGAGCCGATCATCGATCTGATCAACCAGGTGCAGGCGGAGACGGTGAAGGCGGGGCTGGCGGGTGGTGCGTACGCGGCGCTGCCGGTGCTGTCGCAGGCGTCGTGTTTCTCGCGTTCGGCGGGTGTTCCGGCCGGTGAGGTGACGATCAAGGACGCGGCGGGGCTGTATCCGTTCGAGAACACGCTTGAGGCCAGGCTGCTGACGGGTGCGCAGCTGAGGGAGTACCTGGAGTACTCGGCGAAGTACTACGTGCGGACGGCGGCGGGTGCTCCGGTGGATACGTCGAAGCTGACCAATGCGGACGGCACGCCGGACTACAACTACGACGCGGTGTCGGGTGTGGCGTACGACATCGATATCGCGCAGCCGGCGGGTTCGCGGATCGTGAATCTGACGTTCGAGGGCAGGGCGATCGATCCGGCGGCGCAGTTCGTGCTGGCGGTGAACAACTACCGGGCGAGCGGTGGCGGCAATTTCCCGCATGTGCCGGGTGCGAAGCAGTTGTGGGCGGATTCGGACGAGATCCGGAACACGATCATCAACTGGGTGAAGGCGAAGGGGTCCGTTGATCCGGCGCAGTTCGCTTCGGTGGGCTGGCGGCTGACGCGGGACGGAGTTCCGGTGTTCCCGTAGGTACGTGGCTGTGGGCGGCCGTTCCCCGTGTGCTGGTGGGGGACGGCCGCTTTCGTTCGTCCGGGGGTCAGTTGCTCTGGACGAGCGGGATGAGTGCGGGGCCCTGGGCGGGGATTCTGGGGGTGTTGGAGGGGGTGAGGCCGAAGGTGGTGAAGGCGGTGCGGTCGGGGAGGGGGTAGGGGTCGGTGCCGGTGAGGTCGTTGAGGATGGTGGCGCTGCGCCAGGCTGCGAGGCCGAGGTCGGGGGCGCCGACTCCGTGGGTGTGGCGTTCGGCGTTCTGTACGTAGACGTGGCCGGTGACGGCGGGGTCGAGGACGAGGCGGAAGCGGTCGTCGATGCGGGGGCGTGCGGAGGCGTCGCGGCGCATGTAGGGGTCGAGGCCGGTGAGGAGGCCGTCGAGGGGGCGTTCGCGGTAGCCGGTGGCGAGGACGACGGCGTCGGTGGTGAGCCGGGAGCGGGTGGCTTGCTGGGTGTGTTCGAGGTGGAGTTCGACGCGGGTGGTGGCGACGCGGCCCGCGGTACGTACGGAGACGCCGGGGGTGAGGGTGGCGTCGGGCCAGCCGCCGTGGAGGGTCCGTCGGTAGAGCTCGTCGTGGATGGCGGCGATGGTGTCGGCGTCGATGCCTTTGTGGAGCTGCCATTGGTGGGGGACGAGTTCGTCGCGTACGGATTCGGGGAGTGCGTGGAAGTAGCGGCTGTAGTCGGGGGTGAAGTGTTCCAGGCCGAGTTTGGAGTACTCCATGGGTGCGAAGGCTTCGGTGCGGGCGAGCCAGTGGATCTTCTCGGCGCCGACGGGGCGGGCGCGGAGCAGGTCGAGGAAGATCTCGGCGCCGGACTGGCCGGAGCCGATGACGGTGATGTGTTCGGCCTTGAGGAGCCGTTCGCGGTGGCTGAGGTAGTCGGCGGAGTGGACGACGGGGACGGATTCGGCCTCGGCGAGGGGTTTGAGGGGTTCGGGGACGAAGGGTTCGGTGCCGACGCCGATGGCGACGTGGCGGGTGTAGGCGCGGCCGAGCGCTTCGGCTTCGCCGTCGGCGTCGAGCTGGGTGAAGTCCACTTCGAACAGGTCGCGTTCGGTGTTCCAGCGGACGGCGTCGACCTGGTGGCCGAAGTGGAGGCCGGGGAGCTGGTCGCTGACCCAGCGGCAGTAGGCGTCGTATTCGGCGCGCTGGATGTGGAAGCGCTCGGCGAAGTAGAAGGGGAAGAGCCGGTCGCGGCTGCGCAGGTAGCTGAGGAATGACCAGGGGCTGGCGGGGTCGGCGAGGGTGACGAGGTCGGCGAGGAAGGGGACTTGGAGGCTGGCGCCGTCGATGAGGAGGCCGGGGTGCCAGTGGAAGCCGGGGCGTTGTTCGTAGAACGTGGCGGCGAGTGGCTGGGGGTGTCCGGGGGCGCCGGGTACGCCGTGTGCGAGGGCGGCGAGGGAGAGGTTGAAGGGGCCGATGCCGATGCCGACGAGGTCGTGTGGCTGGTCGGGTTCGGGGGCGGGCCGGTCGGTCATCGGGGTGTGCTGCCTTCCGCGAGGGCGTCTGTGACGGTGGTGACGAGGTCGATGAGGGTGTGGAGGTCGTCCGGGGTGGTGTGGGGGTTGAGGAGGGTGGCCTTGAGCCAGCGGCGGCCGTTGGCCTCGGCGCGGCCGAGTACGGCGTGGCCGTGGTTGAGGAGGGTGCGGCGGATGGCGGCCACGGTGTGGTCGGTGGCGCCGGTGGGGCGGAAGAGGACGGTGCTGATGGTGGGGCGGGCGTAGAGGTCGAGGGTGGGGTGTGCGTCGACCAGGTCGGCGAGTTGTCCGGCGGTGGCGATCGTGCGGTCGACGAGGTCGGCGAGTCCGGTGCGGCCGAGTGCCTGGAGGGTGACGGCGATCTTCAGGGCGTCGGGTCTGCGGGTGGTGTGCAGGGAGCGGCCGAGGAGGTCGGGCAGGCCGGCTTCGGTGTCGTCGTCGGCGTTGAGGTAGGGGGCGCGGTGGTGGAGTGCGTCGAGGTCGTGGTGGTCGGGGACGGCGAGGAGTGAGGCGGGGGCGGGCTGCCAGCCGAGTTTGTGCAGGTCGAAGGTGACGCTGTGGGCGCGGTCGAGGCCCTGGATCCTGCTCCGGTGGGTGGGGCTGAAGAGGAGCGGTCCGCCGTAGGCGGCGTCGATGTGGAGTTCGGCGCCGTGTTGCGCGCAGAGGTCGGCGATGTCGGTGAGGGGGTCGATCTGCCCGGTGTCGGTGGTGCCGGCGGTGGCGGTGACGAGGAGGGGGCGGTGGTGGAGCCGGGTGAGGGTTTCGTGGAGTGCGGCGAGGTCCATGACGCCTGTGGGGGCGGGGACGAGGGCCGGTTCGGGGAGTCCCAGGAGCCAGGTGGCGCGGGTGATGCTGTGGTGAGCGTTGGCTCCGCAGACGGTCTGTACGGGGCCGTGGCGTTCGCGGGCGAGGAGCAGGGCGAGTTGGTTGGCCTCGGTGCCGCCGGTGGTGATCACGGCGTCGGGTGTGGTGGTGGCCTGCGGGTAGATCTCGGCGGCGAGTACGGCGGTGAGTTCAGCTTCGAGGGTGGAGGCGGCGGGGGCCTGGTCCCAGGAGTCCATGGAGGGGTTGAGTGCGGAGGCGGCGAGGTCGGCCGCGGCGGCGAGTGCGAGGGGCGGGGTGTGGAGGTGCGCCGCGCAGTGCGGGTGTGCCGGGTCCGCGGCGCCTTCGGCGAGTGCGGTGACGAGGGTGCGCAGGGCGTGTTCGGCGCCGGTTCCCGTGTCGGGGAGGAGCGGGCGGGCGGCGGTACGCATCCTCGCGGTGGTGGTGTCGGGCCCGCCCGCGGGGAGTGGCCCGCCGCGCCGGGCGGCGCCCTTTTCGAGGGCGCCGAGCACCGTGTCGAGGAGGGGGCGCAGGGCGGCGGGGCCCGCGGTGTCTCCGGCGAGGGGTGGGGTGGGCATGGTGGTGTGGCCCTTCGGGTGCGCGGGGGTGGACATGCCAGCTTGTCCAGGTTTCGGTCGGCGCGGCCGAAGAGCACAACGATCTGAACTCTAAAGGGGTACTGCTGGTCGATGGGGTCTGTCCGCCGGGGGTTCGGCTGCTATGCGGGCGTCCTCAAAAAAATGCCCGGCCACCCTCAAGAGGATGGCCGGGCACGGGTGTTGCGCGCGTCTTCTCCGGTCAGTGGGCGTCGCGGACGGCGAGGGCGCGGCGGAGGTCGTCGAGCTGGTCGACGAGCTTGCGGCGCAGGGCCGGGATGAGGGCCTGGTCGTCCAGGGCCCGGGTGCCGAGGGCGAGGCTCTCGGTGTCCACGGTGGTGGCGGGGAAGGCGTAGCGGCCGGCCGCTTCGGCGATGGCGGGGCCGCGGCGGACGGCGAGCGCGGTCGCGTCGGGGTAGTAGCGGGGCACGTACTCGCGTACGAGTTCGTCCTGCTCGGGCTGCCAGAAGCCTTGGGCGGTGGCGGTGAAGAGGTAGTTGGAGAGGGAGTCGTCGGCGAACATGGCCTGCCACGCGGCGGCCTTCGCTTCGGGGGTGGGGAGGGCGGCGCGGCAGCGTGCGGCGCCTTCCTGCCCGGTGGCGCTGGGATCCAGGGCCAGTTCCGCTTCGATGGCCGTCTCGTCGGTGGCGCCGAGGACGGCGAGGCGGGTGAGGATGCGCCAGCGGAGTTCGGGGTCGAGTTCGGGTCCGCCGGGGACGGTGCCGCCTGCGAGCCAGTCCTGAATGCCCTCGGGCTGGGTGGCGGCGTCGATGAAGTGGCGTACGGCGATGAGGCGCAGACCCGGCGCGGAGCCGTCCTCGGTCCGCCGGATCAGGTCGCGGCAGATGGCGGTGAGGGTGGCGAGGGCCGTCCGGCGTTCCTGGGCGGGCAGGAAGCGGCCCGCGATGTGGAGGGAGGCGAAGGAGAGGACGCCCTGGACGACGGCGAGGTCGGACTCGTGCGGGAGGTGGGCGCGGGCGGCGTCCAGGTAGGCGGCGGGGGCGAGTTCGCCGTCGCGGACCATGTCGCGTGCGGTGTTCCAGACGAGGGCGCGGGTCAGCGGCTCGGGGATGCCGGAGAGCGAGGTGACGACCGTGTCCCAGGACTCGGGGTCGAGGCGGACCTTGGCGTAGGTCAGGTCGCCGTCGTTGAGGACGAGGAGGGCGGGGCGGCGACCGGGCATGGTCCTGGCGGACTCGCCCTGGGGGACGTCGAGTTCGAAGCGGTCGCGCAGGACGAGCCGTTCGGGTCCTGACTGGGTGTCGAGGGAGTGTTCGTACGCGCCGACGGCGATGCGGTGGGGGCGGCTGCCGTCGCGGTCGACGGTGACGGACCACTGGCCGTCGCTCTCGGCGACCTGTGCGGTGAGGGTGTCGATGCCGGTGGTGCGCAGCCACTGTTCGGCCCAGGCGTGGACGTCGCGGTCGGTGGCGGACGCCAGGTTGTCGATGAAGTCGGCGAGGGCGGCGTTGGCGAACTTGTGGCGGGCGAAGTGGGTGTTGATGCCGGCCAGGAAGTCCTTCTCGCCGAGCCAGGCGACGAGCTGGCGCAGGGCGGACGCGCCCTTGGCGTAGCTGATGCCGTCGAAGTTGAGGAGGGCGGACGCGGTGTCGGGGACGGCGTCGGGGTCGGGGGCGACGGGGTGGGTGGAGGGGCGCTGGTCCGCGTCGGATCCCCAGCCCTTGCGTGCGACGCCGAATTCGACCCAGGTGTCGGTGAAGCGGGTGGCTTCGGTGAGGGTCTGGTAGCCCATGTACTCGGCGAAGGACTCGTTGAGCCAGATGTCGTCCCACCAGGAGAGGGTGACGAGGTCGCCGAACCACATGTGGGCCATCTCGTGGGAGATGACCATGGCGCGGGTCTGGCGTTCGGTCTCGGTGACGGCGGAGCGGTAGACGAACTCGTCGCGGAAGGTGACGAGGCCCGGGTTCTCCATCGCGCCGGCGTTGAACTCGGGGACGAATGCCTGGTCGTACGAGTCGAAGGGGTACGGCTCGTCGAACTTCTCGTGGTACCGGTCGAAGCAGGCGCGTGTGATGTCGAGGATCTCGTCGGCGTCGGCGTCGAGGTACGGGGCGAGGGAGCGGCGGCAGTGGATGCCGAAGGGCAGTCCGGCGTGTTCGGTGGTGACCGAGTGCCAGGGGCCCGCGGCGACGGCGACGAGGTAGGTGGAGATGAGGGGGGTGGCGGCGATGGACCAGCGGCCGTCCCCGGTGTGCTCGGCGATGCCGTTGCCGAGGACGGTCCAGCCGTCGGGGGCGGTGACCGTGATCTCGAAGACGGACTTGAGGTCGGGCTGGTCGAACGCGGCGAAGACGCGCTGGACGTCGTCCATGAACATCTGCGTGTAGACGTACGTCTCGCCGTCGCTCGGGTCGGTGAAGCGGTGCATGCCTTCGCCGGTGCGGGAGTAGCGCATCGCGGCGTCGATGTGCAGTTCGTGGGGGCCTGCGGCGAGGCCGGTGAGGGGGTAGCGGTTGCCGTCGAGGAGGGCGGGGTCCAGGGGGTGTCCGTCGAGGCTGATCGAGCGCAGAGTGGCGGGCTTGACCTCGACGAAGGTGTCTCCGGTCGCGTGGGCGGTGAACCGGATGGCGGTGCGGGAGTCGAAGGTCTCCTCGCCTGTGGTGAGGTCGAGGGCGATCGTGTACCGCTCCACGTCGAGGATCTGGGCTCGGGTCTGCGCTTCGTCGCGCGTCAGTACGGACATGGCCCCATGCTGCCGTACGGGGGGCGGCGGGCGCAGTGGGGTTCTCCCTGGGCGGACGGGCGGTCCGGGCCGGGCCGGGCAGGTGGGGGCCTGCGGGGGACGGCGGGGTCTGCTGCCGCTTACCATCTCCTCGGCGCGGCACACCGAGTACCGAGGACGTTCCTCATGACGCTCCCGCCTGCGCACGATCCGATCGTTCCCAGACCTCCGGCCGGTTCCCCCGTCCCGGTGCCGAACCACTTGGCGCGGGTCGGCGCGCCCTTCCCCGTAGTGGCGCGCGCGGGGTGCGAGTTCGGGCTGACGGCGTTGCTGTTGTTCCTCGTCGTGACAGCTGTGCGGTGGCTCGTCGGCGCGGACTCGGCGATTGCGGTCGCGGTCGGCCCTTCCCTCGCCCCGGCCGTGCTCGGCCTGGTGACCGGGGGCCTGCTCACCGCGTTCATGGTGTCGCCTCCCGGACGGTGTTCGGGCTGCCACCTGAATCCGGCCGTGACCGTGGCCCTGTGGCGGCTGAGGGTGTTTCCCGGCCGTGATGTCGCCCCGTACGCGGTGGCGCAGCTGGCGGGATCGCTGGCCGGGGCGTGGTCGGCCGGGGCCCTGTGGGGTTCGGCCGCGGCGGGGGATCCGGTGCGCCACGCGTCGGTGCGGCCGGATCCGGCGTGGGGCGACGCGGCCGTGCTGGGCGCCGAGGCGGGGGTCCTCGTGGGGGTGACGGTGGTGCTCGCGGTGTTCCTGGCGCGGCCGGTGTGGGGCCGGGGCCTCCCGTACGCGGTGGGGGTGACGACTGCCGTGGTCATATCGGTGCTCGGTCCGTTGAGCGGTGGATCGGCCAATCCGGCACGGCAGTTCGGCCCGGCTGTGCTGGCCGGGGACGTCGGCGGGCTGTGGGTGTATCTGCTCGGGCCCGTCCTGGGCGCGGTGCTCGGCGCGGGGCTCGTCCGGGGGGTCAGGTCCCGGAGGTGGCCGGGGGCGGGCCCGTCGGCCGGTCTCCCCCGCCGTTCTCCGCTTCGTCGGCGATGCGCTCGTGGTGGCGGATCACCTCGGCGATGATGAAGTTCAGCAGCTTCTCGGCGAACGCCGGGTCCAGGTTCGCGCTCAGCGCGAGCTGGCGAAGCCGGGCGATCTGGCGGGTCTCGCGGGCGGGGTCGGCGGGCGGCAGCTTGTGGTCCGCCTTGAGGCGGCCGACCTGCTGGGTGGCCTTGAAGCGCTCGGCGAGCATATGGACGACTGCGGCGTCGATGTTGTCGATGCTCTCGCGCAGCCGGTTCAGTTCGGCGCGCACGGACTCGTCGATGTCGCTCGTGGTCATGGTCGTCGAGCTTAGACGCATCGTCCTAGTGCGTGATCGTCGGCGGGTGCTCCGGGTCCGGGACCTGGTCGCTCCAGCCGCCCGGGACGCTGCGTCCCTGCTGTTCACGGAAGCGGACGGGGGCCGTACCGACGCGGCGGGCGAACAGCCGGGAGAAGTACGCCGGGTCGTCGTAGCCGACCCGGCGGGCGACCGCGGCGACGGGGAGGTCCGTCGCGGCGAGGAGTTCCTTGGCGCGGCCGAGCCGGATGCCCAGCAGGTAGTCCTTGGGGCTGCACCCGGCGCCCCGCCGTACGGCCGAGCGCAGTTCCGCGGGCGTCATGCCGTGCCGGGACGCGTGCTCGGCGACGGACAGCGGCTGGAACGCCTCGCGGGCCAGGGCCTGGAGCACCGGGTCGCCGTCCGGTCCGATGTCGGCGCGGGCCCGGCGCAGGGAGACGAGGAGTTCGTGGACGGCGGCCCCGGTCTCCACTTCGAGGAGGGGGTTGCCGCGGCGGGCGGCGCGCACGATGCGGCTCACGGCGGCGCGCGGGCCCGCCGTGTCGGAGAGCGGGACGAGGGGGCGGTCCGGTTCTATGCAGCCGAGCTCGGTGTACGTCGTCGTGGCGGGGCCCGTGAAGTCGACGAAGCTCTCGTCCCAGCCGGTGGGATCGGCCCCGTAGTGGTGCGGTGTGCCGGGGGTGAGCCAGATGAGGCTGGGCGCGGTGACGGGCACGCGCCTGCCGTCAGGGCCGATGAACCAGCCGCTGCCCGAGTTGATGATCACCGCGACGTGGTGGTCCAGGGTGCGCGGGCCGACCGTCGGCAGGGCGCCGTGCTGGAGGCCGACACCGAGACAGACCAGGCCCAGCCGGTGGTGGAGCGGGCTGGGAGTGAAGAAGCGCATCCATGTGTGGTACATCGGCCGGCCTCCCTCCCGTTCTTCGTATCGCTTCACATTGCGTCCAAACAGCAGTGATCTTTGTCCATGGACCGGTCGTACGCCAGAGGGCGAAAGTTAGCTGGCCAGGGACACCGAGGCACACAGGAGAGTACGAGCACGATGCCAGACTTCACCGTGGGGGACGACCACTTCCGGCTCGACGGAGAGCCCGTACGGCTGTTGTCGGGGGCGATGCACTACTTCAGGGTGCACGAGGAGCAGTGGGATCACCGGCTGTCGATGCTGCGGGCCATGGGGCTCAACTGTGTCGAGACGTATGTGCCGTGGAATCTCCATGAGCCGCGCCCCGGCCGGTTCCGTGACGTGGACGCGCTCGGCCGGTTCCTGGACGCGGCGCACCGGGCCGGCCTGTGGGCGATCGTCCGCCCGGGGCCGTACATCTGCGCCGAGTGGGAGAACGGCGGGCTGCCGGCCTGGGTGACGGGGCGGTTCGGGCGACGGGTGCGGACCCGTGACGCGGAGTACTTCACGACGGTGGAGCGGTGGTTCCGCGAGTTGCTGCCGCAGGTGGTGCAGCGGCAGATCACCCGCGGCGGTCCGGTGATCATGGTGCAGGCCGAGAACGAGTACGGGAGCTACGGCAGCGACCGGGTGCATCTGGAACAGCTGGCGGGGCTGCTGCGGCAGTGCGGGATCACGGTGCCGCTGTTCACGTCCGACGGGCCGGACGATCACATGCTGACCGGTGGTTCGGTGCCGGGGCTGCTGGCCACGGCGAACTTCGGGTCGGGTGCGCGGGAGGCGTTCCGGGTGCTGCGCCGCCATCAGCCGAAGGGGCCGCTGATGTGCATGGAGTTCTGGTGCGGATGGTTCGAGCACTGGGGTGCCGATCCTGTCGTACGTGATCCGGCGGAGGCCGCGGGGGCGTTGCGGGAGATCCTGGAGTGCGGGGCTTCCGTGAACATCTACATGGCGCACGGCGGGACGAATTTCGCGGGCTGGTCGGGTGCGAACCGTTCGGGTCCCCTCCAGGACCAGGAGCTGCGGTCCACGGTGACGTCGTACGACTACGACGCGCCGGTCGACGAGTACGGGCGGCCCACGGAGAAGTTCTGGCTGATGCGCGAGGTGCTCGCCGCGTACGCCGATGGGCCGCTCCCCGAGCCGCCCGCGCCGCCCGCCGCGCTCAAGGAACCGGTGCGGGCGGAGCTGACGGCGTGGGCGCCCCTGGCGGACGTACTGGCCGCGCTGGGCGATCCGGAGACGGCGGAGAGCGGGGTTCCGCCGACGTTCGAGGAGCTCGGCGTGGATCGCGGTCTGGTGCGCTACCGGGTCGACGTACCGGGTCCGCGCCGGCCGTACGCGCTGGGCGCGGTCGGTCTCCGGGACCGGGCGTTGGTGTACGTGGACGGCGTCCGGGCCGGTGTGCTGACCGAGGAGGACGCCACCCTCGCGGAGCCGGTCGCCGGGCCCGCGAAGGTCGAGCTGTGGGTGGAGTCGCTGGGCCGGGTCAACTACGGGCGGCGGGTCGGTGAGCCGAAGGGCATCACGGGCGGAGTGCTGCACGAGCGGCAGTTCCTGCACGGGGTGCGGGCGCAGGCGCTGCGGCTCGACGCCTTCGACGGCGCGGACGGCGTCTCGGCGGTCGCGTTCCGGGGTCTCGACAGGTCGGTGGCCGGACGGCGGGGCCTGTTCCGGGGGACGTTCGAGGCGCCCGCTTCGGGCACCGGTGACGCCGGGCTCGAACTGCCGGGCTGGACCCGTGGGTTCGTCTGGGTGAACGGCTTCTGCCTGGGGCGCTACTGGTCGGCCGGCCCGCAGGAGACGCTCTACGTGCCGGGCCCTGTGCTCCGGGCGGGCTCGAACGAGGTGTGGGTGCTGGAGCTGGAGGGCGCCGGCGATCCGTACGTGGAGCTGGGGCCTGGACCGGGGTTGGCCCGCCGGACGGGCCACCCCCGGGGGGTTAAGGGTTTATAAAGCCGCGGGGGCAGAGTGTTGCCCCCGCCCACCCGAAGGAGGATTGGGAGGTAGATTACAAGGTGTAAAAACCCGGGGAGGCGGGC
>NZ_JBSHFH010000018.1:132419-134570 GCF_053617235.1 Streptomyces sp. NPDC055749
GGGGGGGGCCGCCGGGGGGGGGGGGGGGTGGGGGGGGGGGCCGCCCCGACTCGGTGGGGGGGGGGGGGGCGGGCGCGGGGTCCCCCCCCCCGCCCCCCAACCCCCGGGGGTGTTCAGGTGTGATCAGGCGGCGGGGTCAGAGTGTGGCCGCCGCCGACGCGATGGCGGATGCGAAGGTCGAGACCTCGGTGTACACACCGGGGTAGCCGGCCCGTGCGCAGCCCTCGCCCCAGCTGACGATGCCGACCTGGAGCCAGGCGCCGGTGTTGTCCTTGCGGAACATGGGGCCGCCGGAGTCGCCCTGGCAGGTGTCGACGCCGCCCGCCTCGAATCCGGCGCACAGCTCCTCACCGGGGACGAGGGAGCCGCCGTACGCGTCCTGGCAGTCGGCGTCGGAGACGTACGGCACGTTCGCCTTGAGGAGGTAGCGCTGCTGGCCGCCGCCCTCCCTGGCGGCGCCCCAGCCGGCGACGGTGAACGTGCCCTGGTTGTAGGCGGTGCTCGTGGCGATCTTCAGTGTCGGCTGGTTGACGGGCTTGGCGAGCTTGATCAGGGCCCAGTCCTTGCCCGTGCCGTTGTAGCCGGGGGCCTGGAGGACCTTGGTGGACTTGACCTTGACGGCGGCGGACGACTGGAGGTCGACGACACCGGTGGTGGCGGTGATGGAGGTGTTGTTGCCCGATCCGCTCACACAGTGCGCGGCGGTCAGGACGATGTCCTTGGCGTAGAGCGCACCGCCGCAGCCCATGGAGAGCCGCACCATGAACGGGAATTCGCCCTGGGCCGCGCGGGTTCCGCCGACGACGGGAGCGGGTGCCGCGGAGGACGTGGCGGGCTGGAGGCTGACGGTGGCGAGGGCCACGGCGGCTATGACGGTGCATCTTTTCAGCGCACGCAGAAGCTGCTTCAACGAACTGCCTTCTTTCGTGGGGGGTTGCTGTGGGGGGTTGCGCGCCCCGGACGGAGGCACGCCACAGGCAGTTCTCGGCATGGCCCCGACAAGAGCGATCCGATTATCGGGAGGTGATCACCGCTGCCACAAGACGCCCTTTCCGGCCAAGATCACCCAGATCCTCCCCGGCTCTCCCCCGCCGGTCCGCTTACAGTGGAGGTCCGTTGAGCGTTACGGAGGGGGTTCCGGCGTGAGTGACGGCAGCCCGGTGGTCCATGGATTCCCGCATCTCGACACCGTCCGGTCCGCGATCAACGCGCTCTACCGGCGGATCTCGTACGACGGAATGCACGCGTACGCCACGAGCCTCGCACCCGCCGACGCGGCCTTCTCCGACGTGGACGACCTGCATCTCGGCGCCCAGCGGGTGGCCCGTGCGATGGTCCAGCATCTGCGGCTGCCCGAGGCGCGCATGATCGTCGGCTTCCGGCGGATGGAGCATGCCGCGAGTGTCGAACTGGCGGCGGGGCCCGAGTACTTCATCGAGCTCAACGACCGATTCCGTACGCATCGCAGGGACATCGGCGCCGCGCTGGCGCACGAGGTCATGCACGTCCTGCTGCACCGGCTCGGTCTCGAGTTCCCCGGCACGCGCGACAACGAGATCCTCACCGACACCGCGGCGGCCTATCTCGGCGCCGGCTGGCTGCTGCTGGACGCCTTCCGCGAGGACGCCACCTCCAGCCAGAAGCTCGGCTATCTCACACCGGAGGAGTTCGGTTACGTGCTGGCCAAGCGGGCGCTGGCCTTCGACGAGGACCCCTCGCCCTGGTTCACCAGCCCGCAGGCGTACTCGGCGTACACGAAGGGCCGGGAGCTGGCGCTGCACGACGCCCGGCAGCCACCGTTGACGGAGGCGGGGTGGGCGGGCCGCCGCCGCTACGCCAAGGACCGGCGGTACGCGCGCGACCACTCGTCGGCGGCCTCCGGCCCGGCGGTCCCGTACGCCTTCGAGGACGGCGGGCAGGGGCTCCGGGTCTCCTTCTGCTGCCCCACCTGCCACCAGCGCATCCGGGTTCCGGTGCGGGGGCGGGTGCGGGTGCGGTGCGGGTTGTGCCGGACGGTTCTGGAGTGCGATACGTGAAAGGGGCGGGGCGGGGGAGATACCCCCCCCCCCCCAGCACATGACCAAGGCCCCCCAACGCCGCCCAGGCTCGTATACACAAATTACGCAGCCCACGACAATGATAGTGTATATC